>JADZFP010000186.1 GCA_020849825.1 Saprospiraceae bacterium | reverse complement strand
CCATCCGTGGCGGAAAGAGTCGGCATAACTATACGGCGTACCATCGGGCTGAACGGCGTCGGGCGCGTCGGCCGGAATCATGTACGGCGTATGGAATTCCGGATTGATAAACTGCCAGCCCAGCGCGATGAACATCAGCACAATGGCGACTTTGATAAATACAATCACGGCATTGACCGCGGCCGAACCCTTGGTGCCGCGAATCAGCAGCAGCGTCAGGGCAAACAAAATGATCAAAGCCGGAATGTTCATAATGCCCGTCCGCAAGGTGCCATCCACCAGCGCCGATTCGAACGGCGAATGACACCACTCGTAGGGTATTGCACCTCCGAGCAATAGATTTAGATATTCACTCCATGCGATAGCGACCGTGGCGGCGCCCAGGGCGTATTCGAGCACCAGTGCCCAGCCGATGATCCAGGCGACCAATTCGCCCATTGTGGTATAAGCATAGGTGTATGCACTACCGGCAATCGGGATCATACTGGCAAATTCAGCAGAGCAAAGACCGGCAAAGGCACAACCAATCGCCGCAATGATAAAGGAGATGGTCACGGCAGAGCCTGCATGACCGCCGGCGGCAGCGGCTGTGCGTACAAACAAGCCGGCGCCGATGATGGCGCCGATCCCCAACGCGATCAGGTTGTACGCCCCCAGCGTTCGTTTGAGGCTTTTTTCAGAGTCGTCGGCCTGCGTCAGCAACTGCGATAAAGGTTTTCTAATCCAGAGATTTGCCATAAGGTATTTGTTCTGTTTTAATAGAAGAAGAAGAAAATTCGTCCTTTCGGAAGGGTGATTTTGTGGCGGGAAAGATAGTGTTGATTTTCAATTTCACATTTTTCCGATGCGCGAAAACCCGAATGCTCGTCCCAAACGATGCAAAACAGTACAAGCGGACATGAAAACGCTATTTTTGCCGGCGCGAAAAAAGCACCCGTTATCATGGCAAAACAAAACCGGCCTTCTCCCCAACCCAAACGCCCGCAACCCCAGGCGGCCCGCAGCTCAGTCGTTACCCCAAAAGATACCGACAGCCATCGCTGGGAGCCCGCCGGCTGGCTGCGATATGCCCTGATCGTGCTGGCCGTCACGGCCGTGTGCTATATTCCTTCGCTCAACAACGACTTCGTCAACTGGGACGACGACCCCAACATCACCGAAAACCCCAACCTCACGCTGGTCGGCAAGGGGCAAAGCTGGGGCGAAACGATCTCTAAAATATTCAGCATCGACGAGGGCAACGTGATCGGCAACTACAACCCGCTGCCCATTTTCACCTTTGCGATCGAAAAAGCGATCAACGGCGGCGAACACAGCGCCAAATTGATCCATATCGACAACCTGCTGCTGCACCTGCTCACGGTGTTTTTTGCCTTCCGGCTGTTGCTGCACCTGGGTGTGGGGCGATGGGGCGCACTGGCTGGCGGGTTGCTCTTCGGCATACACCCCATGCGCGTCGAATCGGTTGCCTGGGCCACCGAACGCAAGGACGTGCTGTTTGCCGTGTTCTTTTTTGCCGCCCTGATGTACTACGTGCGCTTCGTTAAAACGGACGACAACGGCAAACGCACCAAACTTTACGTCGGTATGCTGCTGCTGGCCGTGTTGTCGCTGTTGTCGAAAGTTCAAGCCGTTACCCTGCCGCTTTCCATGCTGGCTATCGACTACCTGCTCCGCCGGCCGCTCAACCTGCGCACCATTGTTGTTGAAAAACTGCCCTTCTGGCTGCTTTCAGCCGCTACCGGTCTGGTCAACCTGTACACCCTCAAGGTTCAAGGCTCCACCAACGACGACGTGACGAATTTCACGATCTTCGACCGCCTTTGCATCGGCGCCTACTCGTACTGCGTGTACCTGTACAAGCTGTTCATCCCGTTCCCGATGTCGCCGCTGTATCCGTACCCCAAACCCCTGCCAACCATGGTGTACGTAGCGCCCCTGCTGTTTGCCGCGTTTGCCGCCGGTGTGGTTTGGCTGTTTATCAAAGGCCGCCGCTGGCCGGTTTTCGGGGTGCTGTTTTTTACTTTTAATGTCATGTTCCTGCTCCAGATTCTGGGCGCCGGACAGGGTTACCTGGCCGACCGTTTTACTTATGTGCCCTATTTCGGCTTCTTTGCCCTGGCAGCCTGGTATTTTGATCAATATGCGCAAGACAATGCCCGCCGGAGCAGCCTGCTCGTCGGTCTCGCCGTGTTATCCGCCGTATATGGCTTGTGGACGGTGCGCCAAATCGGTATCTGGAAAGACGGCGAAACCCTCTGGTCGCACGTCATCAAACACGAAGGGAAATCCAACTCCCTGCCGTACTGGAACCGCGGCCAGTATTACCGCGAAAAAGGCGATTTCGCCAAATCGCTTCAGGACTATTCCGAAGCCGTGGCCATCAACCCGAAAAACCCGGAACTGTTCAACAGCCGCGGCAAAACTTACTTCGACATGGCCATGTCGGGCAAATTCAAACAACAGGAAAAAGAGTTTGTCCAAAAATCTATCGCAGACTACGATATGGCGCTGAAAGTAGCCAGCGAGGCCAAACCCAAAATGCGCTCCGAGGCACTCATCAACCGGGGCGCCGCATATGGGGCTCAAAACAACTTCGCCCAGGCGCTTAACGACCTCAACGAGGGCATCCAACTCGATCCCAAAAACAAAAACGGCTACCTCAACCGCTCGCTCGTATATTTCAACATCGGCAAATACGAAGAAACCATCGCCGACTACACCAAATACCTCGAGTACGACCCGAACAACGCCAATATTTACTACGAACGCGGCATGATCCGCCGCAGCCTCAACCGCAACCAGGAAGCCGTCGACGACCTCACGCGGGCCATCCGCCTCGATGCCTCGCTCGGTTTGGCCTATCTCGAACGTGCGCGCGCCAATGCCCAGGCCGGCAATACAGCCGCCGCCCGGCAAGACTACCAGCGCGCCCAGCAATTCAAAATTCAACTGACGCCAAAAGACGTGGAACTCATGAACGGGGGGAAATAAAAAAAGAACGAGCGCTCGATTTTTCATCGAAACGCCCGCAAACCTCCGTGTTATTGCTCAAAATGATACGTTCTGTGGCAGAACTGGCGCTTTACAGCCAGTGGTTCTTGTATTGCTTTGTAAATATCTTGCACTAACTGGTATCTTGCAATACAAAATAGTTGAAGTTTCGTTTTGGCTCGACTAATTCCGGGTTCTGACCGATGAGTAAAACTGGCGCAGGCTGGTCTCCTTCAGTCATTCTGGAATGCGATGTTGTAGTGCTTTCGTATAGACAAATGCTAAGGCGACGAGGTTGCAGTCTGGTCCCGGCAAGCGCTAATGGCAGCGCATTTGTCCGACCAAACAGGCGTTAGCCTCGGCCAACAACACTCGTGGCTGGCTCAATGGAGGCTTTTCAGCAAAATGAATGAAAAAACGTTACGCAATGCCCGCGATAATGGCAGGCAAGTCCCGCAAACTCGCCAGCAAGCCATCGTTGTCGAGCTCGGCCAGTTGCTCTGGTGTATGCGTGCCGTTGGTCACGGCCAATGAAAGCCGGCATCCGGCGCGCCGGCCTTCGAGCAGATCGACGGGTGTGTCGCCAATCTTGATCACTTCCTTTGGGTCGGTGATGCCAAAAACAGCCATGATGTTTTGGATCATATACGGTTCGGGACGGCCTTTCGGTACCTGGTCGCTGGCAATCACATAATCAATCGGACTACCTGGTGTTTGCCAGTTCAGTTTGTCCAGGATGATATTGGTAACGGTGCGGTAAAAGCCTGTATTCAACGCGATTTTGATGTTTTGTTCACGCAACCAGGCGAATACTTCCAGCGCGCCGTCGGTGGGTTCGACGGTGTGGGTGTGGTAGTAAGTTTCCAGTATTTCTCGAAACCGAAGAAAAGATTGTTCGGCTAAACGTGTTATTTTTTCATCGTCGGCTTCGGGCAACTGTTCCCGCCACAACAGATGAAACACTTCGAGTTTGGAGACGCCCATTAAGGCGTTCAAGCGTTCTTCAGAGGCAGTGATTCCTTCCTGGCGGCAGGCTTCGGCAAAACACAACAACACCTCATTATTGTCGCGTACGGTAGTGCCGGCGATATCGAACACAACTAATTTGATCATGATGGCGGCAAAGGTCGTAGCCTTAGTTTTAAACGGGTATTAAGTTTGCGCAACCGCGAACATCAAGGGTTTGGTCATTCGCAAAAAGGGAATCACGACGCCACCGAGGGTAAGTTTCTGTTCTTCCTGAAATACAAAACCGTTTTTTTCAAAAAATCCTTGTGCGGGGGTACTGGCCATGACTTGCAGTTGCGGCCACGATTTTTTTCGGGCAAAACGTTCGATTTGTTTGATCAATGCCCGGCCGATTCCTTTTCCCTGCATAGTCGGATGGACGTAAAAAAAACGAAAAAGGCCCCCGTCGGTAACCGCTGCAAATCCCACCGGTATCTTCTGGGCTTCCACGACGATGCAGTACAGGTCGTCCAATTCGGCCCAGGTATGCTTGTCGGGCACATCGGGGGCCCAGGCATCCAGTTGGGGCTGGGCATAACCCTGGGTGACAAGGTCATGAACCGATGCGAAGTAGAGCAGTTGCAGCCGACGCTTGTCGTCGCGGCGGTAAGCGCGCAGAAACATTGAGTTAACGCAGGTTTTACTTTTCGGCAAAGGACGCATTAAGGAGGTTAAGCCGATTTTAAGAAATGGTTACTTTTTTTTAAGTGATTCATAATCAGTTGTAAATGGGCTTATGATTGCCGGTCGGTTACGTCGCCCCGCTGAATATGTCCACTTATACTTCTACACTTTCCCGCAGGTTAACGGTCGCTTCTGCCCCGTTTTTTGTACTGTTTGCGGCATTATCGGCTTTTTGCGCATACCTGTGCATGTACGCCTTTCGCAAACCGTTTACTGCCGGGGCTTACGAAGGTTTGAGCCTGTGGGGTGTTCAGT
>JADZFP010000185.1 GCA_020849825.1 Saprospiraceae bacterium | reverse complement strand
TGGGGGTGGTGGGATTCGAACCTACTCAGCGGTCAAGCACCAGATTTACAGTCTGGCCCGGCTCTCCAACTCCGGGGCACCCCCTTTTTGTTGAGTATTTGAAGATTTGAAGATTTGAGGATTTGACCTGAATCGTGTTCAAATCCTCGAATCCTCAGATCCTCGAATCCTCAAAGATCTGAGCCAGTGGAGGGACTCGAACCCCCGACCAGCTGATTACAAATCAGCTGCTCTACCAACTGAGCTACACTGGCAGTTTTTTCGCCTCCACAGGCTGGTTTTTCAGGAAAAAAAGCATTCAAACAACTTGCTCCGAGCTGAATCATTAACACCCCTCTCGAAAAGCGAGTGCAAAGGTAAGCCTTTACTTTGAAGCTGAAAAAGAATTTTTAAAAAAAGCCAGAAAATTTAAGCTAAACTTTGCCGCCACCCGTTTTCAAGCCTGTTGCGCCTTATATTATATGCAAAACCCGGTTTTCGACTACTGTTTTTCCCATACCTCGCCGGTCGGGCCAGTGCTGGCCGAACTGCAAAGACAGACGCACCTGCGCACGCTGAGCCCTCAAATGCTGTCGGGGCCCTATCAGGGTATGCTGCTTCAGTTTATCAGCCGGATGATCCGGCCGCGCCGAATTCTCGAGATCGGTACGTTTACGGGCTATTCTGCCATTTGTCTGGCGCAAGGCCTGACCGACGATGGATTACTGCACACCATCGAATGCAACGACGAACGCGCGCCGATGATACTGGAATTCATTCAACGCGCCGGCCTGTCGGAGCGAATACAACTTCACCTCGGCGATGCAGCGGAAATCATACCCACCCTGAACGAAACTTTCGACCTGGTTTTCCTCGATGCCGGCAAACTCGATTACGCCCGCCATTACGAACTCTGCCTCCCTCTGCTCCGTCCCGGCGGATTTCTGCTGGCCGACAATGTACTCTGGGACGGCAAAGTGCTCCGCCCTCAGGGCGACGCCACGGCCCTGGCCCTGCACCAGTTCAACGAACAGATCCAAAACGACTCCCGGGTCGAAAACCTGATCCTTCCCCTGCGCGACGGATTGATGCTGGTGCGGAAAAAGTAGCGAATTGGACGTTTGAAGTATCTTAGTTATGTTTGCCCCCTACCCCATGCTACTCTCCCGCTAATGTCACTCAACTATGGCCGATAACAAAGCCCACCTGTTTTACGTAGAAGACGACGAAAGCCTGAGCTACGTCACCCGCGACAACCTCGAACTCAACGGGTACGAGGTCACCTATGCGGAAGACGGCCAAAAAGCGCTCGATATCCTGCGTTCGGGACAGAAATTCGACCTGTGCATCCTCGACGTGATGCTGCCCGAAGTGGATGGCTTCACACTGGCCCAGGAAATCCGCAAACGCGACGAACAGGTGCCCATCATTTTCCTGACGGCCAAAAGCATGAAACAGGATAAAATACAGGGACTGACCATCGGCGCCGACGACTACATTACCAAGCCGTTCAGCATCGAGGAACTTTTGCTGAAAATCGACATTTTCCTGCGCCGCACCAAATACGCCAATATCCTGCGTGGCAACAAACCCGCCACCATCGGCAACTATACCTTCGATTACAAAAATCTGAGCCTGGCATTTGGCGAACATTCTGAAACCCTGACCCAAAAAGAGGCCGACCTGCTCAAATTACTCAACGAAAACCGCAACCAGGTGGTCAAACGCTCCTTCATTCTCGAAACCATCTGGGGCAAAGACGACTATTTTCTGGGCCGCAGCCTCGACGTGTTTATCTCCCGCCTGCGCAAATACCTGGTACAGGACGAACGCATCAAAATCGAAAATATCCACGGCGTCGGATTTAAATTCAGGGTTGACGATTGACTTCCTTTTACCTCGAACACCGGCAAAACCGCGTCCATTGCCTCCGCTTCGGAGCAGGTGAACGCCTCCTGATCGCCGTACACGGCTACGGCGACCGGGCACGGCTGTTTGTCGTACTGGCCGAAGCCCTGGCTAAAAATTATACCGTCGTAGCCATCGACCTGCCGTTTCACGGCCAAACGGAATGGCACGAGGATACGTTTTCCAAACACGATATGGCGGCGATCGTGCGGCAAGTCCTGGCCCACGAAGGCCGCGAACGCTTCAATCTGATGGGTTTCAGCTTCGGCGCCCGTATCGTGCAGGCCCTGTTGCCCGAGTTCATCCAACAACTCGACAAACTCTACCTGCTGTCGCCCGACGGCATCAATACCCGGGGCATGTGGGTGGCCGTGCATACGCCCTTGTGGGTGCGCCGGCTTTTTGCCCGGCTGCTGCGCCGGCCCCAATGGTTTATCGCCCTGCTGCGCTCCGGCCGCCGGCTGGGACTGGTGCCGGGCCTGATTCTCAACTTTGTACAATTCAACCTTACCCGCCCCGACCGCTTCCGCCGCACTTTCGGCTGCTGGTTTGCCCTGAGCACTTTTTACCTGCGGCGGCGCAGGATCAAAGCCCTCCTGCACGACTCGGGTATCCCGGTCGATGTGTATTTCGGCGCCAAAGACGAGATGATCCGCTTCAAAACCCTCAAAAAAATGACCGATGCCGTGCCCAACATGCAGTTGTTCCTGATCGATGAAGGGCACCGGATCGTGGGCGAGAACCTGCGGGAAATGATGGATGCGGCGCGGGGGGAAGCGGGATGAGGCAAGGCGTCTCCGCACGCTATGGTTTCCAGAGCACAATTCCCAAACTCAGGTTGAGGTACCAATTAAGTCCGTTGCCGTAATAATCGGTCACGCCAAAGGTTTGTTTGAGCGTCGGTACGTCGAGCCCCGTCCAAACGCCGCCGCCGCCTTCGACGGTCAGCCAGTGAAACGGCGACCATTGGTAGCCCAACTGTCCGCCCAGGGCCGTAAAACTGTAACGGTGCTCGACCGAACGAACATCCTCGAAGGAAACCCAATGCCGGGCAACAAAAGGCGAAAGAAACAGTCCGGAAGGACGCTGTTGGGCCAACGCATAAATGCGGCCCGACAGGCCCGCGCCCCAGCCGGAATAATCAATGTCGTCGCGCACAACACCGGGAATCAGGTACACATCGGCCTGAGCGGAAAAATTCTGCGCAACAAAGTACTCCACGCTGCCCGCGCCCATGCCCAGGGCAAGCCCGCCCGGGTTGGCCTTTACGACCAATTGAGCCCGGGCGGGCGATATCGTACCTACGTACGCACACAAGAATATTAACAAGGGAAAATGCTTCATAGCCGGGGATTTTGGCATTAGTCGGCAGCCAGCCGGATGGCCAGTTTGCCCAAACCCAATGCATATTGTTGAAAAATGCTTTCTGAAAATTTGGCCTCTTCAAGCAGGTATTTTTCCGCCCTGTCCTGAATGTCTTTCTCTGTTTTCGGATGTGGAGTACAGATGAACACACCGTCTTTCTTGTACAAGCCTTCGCGTTCGCGGAAAATGGATACAATAGCGCAGGGAGCGGTTTCTCCGTCGCGATAAAGCCCTTCAAACTCAAATACGCCCGTCTGGTATTGGCCGTTGAAAAAACCGTTGCGCTTGTAGGCAAACTTGTGCTGTAGCAATGGTTTCCAGGAATACCCTTTTTTGTCGTCCAGGCCTTTTTGCAATTGTTCTTTGTAACCATAAGTAGCATAGAGGTATTCCTCCATGGTCGTTTGGGCCGCGACCCGCCCGCACATCAAAAAGCCCAACGCCAAAAGCAGTAAACCCGCCCTCATATTTTATCCATTTTGATTTCGTAACTGAACCCGCCGGCATTGGCTTCGATGATCAGACGGGAGTCGTCGAGACTGATGATATCCCAGCGAACCGTCGAGGATGCGCCGTTCAGGAAGTCGGGCGTATCCAGTTTGTTGCAGTCGGTGCCCGGCGAAAACAAACCTGTGATCGGCGGCGATGGCACTTCGCCAAAAAACTGGAACGTGACCCGCAACTCACCGTTGTTGTTTCCGGGGTTGAAATCGGAGAATTCCATTTCAAAAAAATTGATCCCGCCTTGTCCGTTGTATCCGAGAAGTTGCGTTCCGTCGATTTCGAAAGAATAGGCGCGCCAGTCGCCCTGGAGACGTTCGCCACAGGTGAGATCGTCGTCGTCATTGTTTTTTTTACAACCGGCCGTAGCGAACAACAGCCCCAAAAGCAGCAGCGAGAGTAGCGATTTGTTTTTCATCATGATGTTTGTCAAGAGTGTGAGCAGATATTTTTTGTTTCTCGGACAAACATCTCGCTGCAAAAACGATTTAACTCTGCGACAGGATTTGCAAATCAAATCTGCAATAAGTTTGCAAAGGATCATTGCCGCTTCAAACCATGAATGCCATTGAAAAATACTGGGAAGAGGTAGCGCGCCTCATCGCCGACGAACAGGGCGGAGAGCCGCCGCACAACTGGAACAAGTTCAAAATCGACGCCTTTTTGCGCAGTTTTCACACGCGCCTGGAACAAATTTGCCGGGCCGACCCGCAAAAAGCCGCCCTGTGCGGAGTTGACGGGGTGAAAGGCGGAGACGTGCAAAGCCCGCGCCTGAGCTATTTTTCCTTTCGGCGGATTTTTATCACCCGAGAAAGCACCGGCAACCGCAGCACGCGGGAGATGTTTGCCATTTACCTGGGATTCGAGTCTGTCAGTGATTTTTTAAACCAAAAATCCATTATCGGCGATGCAGCTCAGGCCGAGCTCGTGGAAGAAAACACCCCCACCGCGGCTGCCGCCCCCAAACGCCGGCGTCTTGCAGCCTTGTCCGGACTGGTCATTCTGGTCGCTATTTTTTGGATATACAAAGCGTGCCGGCCGGAGAAAATCAACGCCGACACCTCCCGGCCCCGGCCCTTCCTTTTTGTCAGAAATGAAAATGGCATTGCCATCGTCGACCCGATTGCCAACACCTCCTGGCAGATCGTGCGAACCCAAACCGTCATCGGCATCGATTTCGACCCCGTCAGCCGGCAATTGTTTTGGGCCAACGGGCACGACGCCTACCGCTGCCTGTCGAGCGCCCGCCTCGACCCTGACCTGAAAACGATTGAAAAAGGCAGCTTTAAAGGCCGGCTCACCGGACAGATAAAATACCCCGCCGGCATTGCCCTCGACCCGGTGCGTAAACGCATCTACTGCGCCGACCACTACGACTCGACCATCGTTGTTTTTGATTACGAGGGGCGCGTATTGATTCCTTCGCTGGTCGGGAAAATCAACGGGCGCCCGTCTTCCGTGGAACTCGACGTCCAAAACCAGGTTTTGTACTGGACTGACGTTATAAACCACAAAATCGGCCGCATCTTCCTCGATAGCGGACGGCAGGAGCCCGAATTTATCGCCGAGCCGGGACTTTATCCCGACGGATTGTCGCTCGACACCCTGCACCGGGGTATCTATTGGGCCTGCAACAAAGCCAACCGGATCGGCTGGACGTCGCTCGACAACCCGGCGCCGCATTTTACGCCGCTGCCCATTTCGCCCGCGGCTGTGGAAGTGGATGCCCTGCGGGGTACATTATACTACTGCGACTGGGAAAGCGACCTGATCCGGAAAGCCCGTATCGATGGCGCCGGGCTTTTCCCCGACAGTTTGTCGGCCCATACCTTGAACGCGCAAGGGGCAAGTCCGGGGGTAGTGAAGTTGTTTTACCTGGCGTATTAACGGCGCGTTTTTGTAGCCGGCGCCGACACAACTCGTTGAAAAACAATTAAAATCGTTCATTTCCGGTTTCTGGCCACGCGAAAACCCAGTACATAAAACCTGGTATCGGCGCTAATCCTGTACCGCGATGCCGCCCGGCAGTCTTCGGGGCCGTAGCCCAACGAGCCGCCACGACAGACGCGGTACGCGCCGTTTGCCGGCCCCGTTGGATTGTGCGCATTATGACTCTGGCGATAATACATCCCATCGTACCAGTCCCAGCACCATTCCCATACATTGCCCGTCATGTGTTTCAATCCGAAGCTGTTGGCGCCCATTTCATCGACGGGCACGGTCTTTTGCTCCTCACAATCTCCTGCGACGGAATAGCTTGTTTTGTAATAATCAAGGCAGTTGAAATTGGCTTCAAAAGGAGCGATCGTGTCGCGGCCATGGCCGAAGCGCACTTTTTTGCCGCCTTCGCGGGCCGCGTATTCCCATTCGGCCTCGGTGGGCAGGCGGTAGCCATTGGCGCTCCAGTCGGCTTTGAATATCCCTTCGCTTCCGTCCGGACTTGTTTTTTCAAAGCGGTACACGGGGCTCAGATTTTCCTTTGCGCTCAGCCAGTTGCAATATCCGATGGCGTCGTACAAATCCACGTTGATTACCGGCCGGCGGCCCCGGCCCCATCCCTTGTCGGAAGGTTTTTCGCGGCCCGTGGCCTTGCAAAAAGCGTCGTATTCTCCAAAAGTCAGCTCCGTTTTGGAGAGGTAGAATGAATCGACTGTGACGGTGTGTACCGGTTTTTCATCATTCTTGCCCTCATTGAACAGGTCGCCCATTTGAAATGTACCGCCGGGGATGAGCGCCATGTTTTCATGGACGGGGATGGCGGCCGGAGGAGTGTCCGGCG
>JADZFP010000184.1 GCA_020849825.1 Saprospiraceae bacterium | reverse complement strand
ACGATGGCATTAACCGACAACATCAGGTTGGCCTTGCTGTCGGCCATAGAGCTCAGGTTGGTATGCGTACGGTAGGTGGTTCGGTACATGGTTTCCACTCCGCGACCGAAGCGGGCCATTTTGATCTCGTTCTCGCTTTCCTTGAGAATTTTGTTGAAATCAGTGCTCTTGTCTTTTTCATCGAGCAGGGCAAGTTCCTGCAAAGTGGGCGCCTTGCTGGGATTGAGTCGTCTTTTTTGTTTGACCAGTTGCTGGATATGTTTGGCTTTGCGCTTGTTGAACATATCGCTGGCTACGGCCGTATGGTAGTCGTGATTGAGCAGGAAATCGAGTTCAAAATCAACCCAGTCCGAATCGCTCATGACCCACTGGCGGGTGAGCGTAAATTCCTGCCGCAGTCGGCTGGTGCGGTCCCAGTAGCTGTCCATGCCCAGGTGGCTGAGATCGGCATCGCAAATAATCCGATCGAGCAGAGATGCCGGGCGCTGGGGCACCTTGGTGCTGCGGATGCAACTTTTGATCACTTCCAGATCCTGTTCAGAGACTTTACCGCTCAAATATGCTTCCGCTTTGACGCAGCTTCGTTCTTCATGGTCTGCCGGGCCCTCGGCGTATCCGGTGTCGTGAAACCAGGTGGCCAACTGGAGCAGCATTAGTTCGTGCTCGTCCAATTCGCAGCCTTCCCCGATCATCCGCGCCGCGGCAACGGTCTGCACTGTATGCTCCCAATCGTGGAAAACATACTGTTCCGACATTTTTTCGGCAAAATAAGCCTGGACGTATTGTTCCGTTTCCTGTAAAAGCGAACCGGACTGGACAGCGGTAGTGGTCATTGTATTGAATGTGGCTGGCAAAGGTAATATCTGTAGCGCCGACCTCAAGGTCGGCGTAACCGATCGTTAAATTTTTTCGATCGGGGTTTATGTACGGATCGTGCGCCGACCTGTAGCGCCGACCTCCAGGTCGGTGAAATCGATCGCAGTGGTATTTGTGATCTGGGCTTTTGTGCAGATCGTGCACCGACCTGGAGGTCGGTGCTACAGGTCGGCGCTACAGATCGGCGCAACAGCGGCGTTACAGAAAATCAACATCCACCGCAGACGGATACGTCATCAGGTATTCCAGCGCTTTCTCAACAGGTAATCCCTGAAAAACAACATTGTACAAAGTAGAGGTAATGGGTACGTGCAATTTGTATTGCCGGGCCAATTGCCGGGCAATCCGCAGCGTACGGACCCCCTCGGCCAGTTCCGGCATTTTGTCGCGAATCTCTACCGCCGATTCTCCTTTGGCCAAACGCGTGCCAAAAGTGTAGTTGCGGCTGTTGGTGCTGGTGGCGGTCGCTACCAGGTCGCCGATGCCGGCCACGCCGATAAACGCCTGGCTGGAAGCGCCCAGCGCTTTGCCGAAATAAACCATTTCAGCCAGGCCGCGAGCGATCAGCAACCCCTGGATGTTTCGACCAAGCCCCAGTCCGCCCAGAATGCCCGAGCCCAGTGCCACGACGTTTTTCAAAGCGCCGGCCAGTTCGGCGCCCAGCATATCGTAGGAGCCGAATACGTGAAACTTCTGGCTGTTCAGCGCCACTTGACCGGCCTGAATCACTTCACGGAAGCGGCTGCCGACCAGGGTTGCAGCGGGTTGCCCGGCCGTGATTTCAGCGGCCAGATTGGGGCCCGACAAACAACCAACGCGGACAACGCTGCTTTCCTCCCATACAACTTCGCTCATGGTGCGTACGTTGGCCCGCGTCACGGTGATGCCGGGTTTGTTTAGATCTTCTTCCTCAAGGTCTTTCAGGTCAAAGCCTTTGGTGCCGTGAATGATGATGTGGTGCGGGCGCAGGTGTGGCCCGAGGGCTTGCATCATGCGGCGAAAACTGGTAGAGGGTACGATGGGAAAGATCAGCGTACACCGCTGAGCCATTTCTGCCAGATCGTTGGTAGCGGTCACTCTGGGCGACAAGTCGACGCCCAGGTGTGTGCGGGTACGATTGATTTCGTCGACGGTTTCCTGCTTGCGGCTAAACAGCAGTACATCGGCGTTGTAGGCGAGCAAATTGGCGACGGCAGTTCCAAAACTGCCTGCGCCCAGCACTCCAACCGGATTGAACGGTGATTTCATAATAATCGTCAGCTGTGCGGTGATGGCGGTTTACTCGTTGGCTTTCAGCGTTTTTTTCCACATTTCCTTGCCATCGGCATCATATACGGCTATTTCAAGTTGCCGATCGGTGCGCGGACCGCTAAAACGCAGCAAGGCGTAATTGTGCTGCGCTACCACGGTGCCTTCGACGCGGTAGTCGTTCTTGGTTTTGGTAGCTGCATCGGCAAAGGAGCCGGCAGTCAGCGAAGAAGCCGTCAGGTCGTACACCCAGTGTCCGTTGGCGTTTTTCATGGCGCTGAGTTCGGTAAAATGCCGGTCGCCGGTGAGAAAGATCACGCCTTTGATTTTTTCCCGTTCGATACGGGCCAGCAGGGTATCGCGTTCGGCGGGGAAAAGATTGATGTAGGTTTCGTTGGCTTTGTTGGTTGTGAGCACCTGGCCGCCTGTGGCGATGATTTTGAACGGCGCGCGGCTTTTGGCCAGGGCCCCGATAAGCCAGTCGAGTTGTTCTTCGCCCAGTTGGGTGCGGGGACAGGTTTTGCAATAATTAGGGCTGCGGAAGTAACGGTTGTCGAGCAAAAAAAAGTCGACATCGTTGTATTGGAAGTAGGTAGTGCAGCCTTTTTGACCGGGCAGGCCGAAACTCGGGTTGCCCCAGAATGCGCTGAACACCTCCCACGATGTTTCCTTGTGCACCCAGGTGCCGTCGCTGTCGTCGGGGCCATAATCGTGATCGTCCCAAACGGCATAGTGATTCGTGTTGGCGAGCAGCGGCTGCAGTTCGGGCAGGGAGCGGGTATGGGTGTAGCGCCGCAGCATACCCCTGCGCGTGGCCCAGTCGGGCTCGCGGGTGTAAACGTTGTCGCCGAGCCAGACCATCAGATCGGGTTTTTGTGCAGCCAGATTCTTGAGAATATGATAATCAGAACCGTAGGGTTTGCCAGGGCGGTCGTAGGCCGTCTCGTTGACGTAGAAACAACTGCCAGTGGCCAGGGTGAAGGGCGGCGGGTCGTTGCGCCATTGCCACAGGGCCTGGGTTTGGAACGTCGTCGGGTAGGGCAGTTTGATCCGCTTGCCGTTGATGCACAGGCGATAGCCGTAGCGGCGGCCCGGTTCAAGTTGGTCGGCGATGCATTTGGCGGTAAAAGCCGTGTTTTTTTCGGTTCTGACTTTGTCGGTACGGTACACTTTTCCAGCTTGTTCCAGATCCCAGTATTCAAAGTACACCATGGCAGCCCTGGTTGTTTGCGCCCATAAAAGCACCTCCTTGTGCTCGGCGTAACCCAACATGGGCCCCGACTGGAGCAGTCCCGACTGGGCGTGCAGCGCCAACAAGGGCAGCAGCAAGAACAGGAGCAGGGAACAGGTATGCCGAGGTAGCGTTAGTCGTTTGGAAGGGGAGGGGCAAAAACGGCGAAAGAAGGACATATCCATATCGGAAATTGAGTGGGCGAAATTAAGTCAATTGGGCGGTTAAACTTCGAATTTACAAAAAAGTCAAACCAGTACCCAACCTTTCCGAAACTGCTTACGTCATTAAAATAAAAATAAAATTTTCCAAATTGCTTGCTTTTTCAAAAAATAAATCTTTACTTTGAAGCAAACAAAAAAGGAGGTTCGCCATGATGACTCACATCTCTTCTACGTTCCTATTCCTCCTTGCCCTCTCGGCCTCAGTCGCTGCACAGAATGCCGGCAAGACTTTCTCCAAATCCTTTAACACGGACGGGAAACAAATCCTTGCGCTCGATTTGCCTGGCGAAGTAGACCTCAAGGTCTGGGATAACCCATCAATCCGAATCGAAATCAGCGTGTCGCTGCCCGACGGAACCAACCCCGCCATGCTCAACGAACTGGCCAACGTCGGGCGTTACAACCTGACCGCCAAGCCGGAGGGCGATGCCCTGCTGATCGTCGCACCCAACCTGTCGCGACCCGTCAAAGTAAAAGGCCAGGATCTCAAAGAAGCATTGGTCTTCGTCGTGTACGTACCCAAAAAAATGGAGGTAGAACTGCGCAACGCCGCACTGCTGGCTGCCGCCAAAAGCAAATAACTTACACAACACCCGTACCGTTAACTAGTCTTGTTATTGCCCGTGCCGCACAACGCAGCCGGGCAATAATTCTTTTGGGAAAACCGCGTTTGTTTCCAAACAACAAGACCAATCCCGAACTTTGCCTCGAAATGACAACCATGACGCTACGCCTGTTTTTCCTTTTGACCGCTCTTGCCATCGGCTCCACCGCCCGGGCACAGATGGAACGCACCATGTATCAGGTCTTCGAAGTTGATTCCGTCAAGTCGGTGACGCTTGACCTGGCTGATATCTACAACATCTACACCTGGGGCGGCAGCAGTATCCTGATCGAAACAAACGTCAAAATTTCTTTTGCCTCGCCGGAAATTCTCGATTACCTCATCAAGGAAGGCCGCTACGCGGTTGCCATGGATACCCTGGCCCCCGATGCGGTGAAAATTTATACCAAAAACCGCGACCGAAAACCCATCAAAACGCCGTTGGGCGAATGCACGGAAATTCCGGAAGCCAAAATCTTCGTGCCCGATTCATTCATCTGGACCGATGACAAAAAAACGCTGACCCGCAAACCGGAGTAGCCGTTTGCGGTTTTTGACCCTTCTTCCCGATAAATACGGGACTTCATACCTATGCCAACACTCGTCGAACTCGTCGTCTCCCCGGCCGAACGCCACTCGGAACCGATCCTGCGCCAAAAAGCAGCCCATCAAACCGGCCATCCCCCTGGCGCAATTGCTCATATCCAGATACTCAAAGCCTCTCTCGATGCCCGCGGCCGGCACCCGGTATTTCGCCTGAGGGCCGAGGTGTATGGCCCTGATGAGGTGTTTACCCCCGAACCTGCCCTGCTGGCCGGCTTCCGGCCCGTCGACGGCCGCAAAAAAGTCGTGATCGTAGGCGCGGGCCCGGCCGGCTATTTTGCCGCCCTGGAACTGATCGAGCGCGGCATTCAACCCATCGTACTCGATCGCGGCGAAGACGCCCGCACCCGGCGCAGAGCGCTGCGCGACATTCAGCAGTTCGGGGTCGTCCATCCGCATTCCAACTATTGCTTCGGCGAAGGCGGCGCCGGCACGTATTCCGACGGAAAGTTGTACACCCGTTCCGTCAAACGCGGCGATATTCACAAAGCCCTTCACCTGCTGGTCGAACACGGCGCCAAACCGGATATTCTGGTCGAAGCGCACCCGCACATCGGTTCCAACAAACTGCCCGGCGTGGTGCAAAACATCCGGGCGACCATCGAACACTATGGCGGCCAGGTGCTTTTTAACCGGTTTGTGACCGACCTGCTGCTCCGCGAGGGGCGCATCGAAGGTGTGGTTGCCGAAAAAATCGGGGCAGAAAGCGGCTCCACGGAGGTTTTTAGGGCCGATGCCGTCATCGTGGCAACAGGCCACTCGGCACGCGATATTTATCGCTTGTTCCATACCCGGGGGCTGCGCATCGAAGCCAAACCTTTCGCCCTCGGCGTCAGGGTGGAACACCCGCAACCGCTGATCGACCGGATTCAGTACCGTCAGGAACAGCGTGACGAACACCTGCCGGCAGCGAGTTACAGTCTGGTGTGTCAGGTGGGCGACCGCGGGGTTTTCTCCTTTTGCATGTGCCCCGGCGGACTGATCGTGCCGGCCGCCACGGCGCCGGGCGAGATCGTGGTCAATGGCATGAGCATGAGCCGGCGCGATTCTCCGTTTGCCAACTCCGGCATGGTCACCGCCGTCGAAATTGCCGACCTGGCGCCCTGGCACAAACACGGGGTTTTTGCTGCCCTGGAATTTCAGCAATCGGTCGAACAAAGGCTCTTTGCCGCCGGCGACGGCAGCCAGAAAGGCCCGGCGCTGCGGCTGCCCGACTTTATCGCCGGAAAATTGTCGGCCGACCTGCCGCCCAGTTCCTATATCCCGGGCCTTTATCCCTCGCCACTTTTCGAACTGCTGCCGCCGACTATTTACCAGCGCCTGCGCGAAGGGCTCGACCGTTTTGGCAAAATGATGCGCGGTTTTTACACCCGCGAAGCCAATGTCGTGGCAACGGAAAGCCGAACCAGCGCCCCGGTACGCATTCCGCGCGATGCAAACACCCTGATGCACCCCGATGCCCTGGGCTTGTTTCCCTGCGGAGAAGGGGCAGGGTATGCCGGCGGGATTATTTCGGCTGCCCTGGATGGCCAAAGGGTGGCCAAAGCGGTTGATGAAATCTTTTTACAGGGGTGAGGATTTGCGATATCCGATTACATGATTTAAGATTACATGATTTAAGATTTTTGATGGGATTTTGAACTGATGACAGGGTTTGAAGTTGCTGTTTTGGCACTCACTACGAATATGGATACCAATTCGTTATTTTCCCTGATAAGTCCCGATAGTTTGCCTTGTTCAAACCAGCCTCTACGTTCAATTAACTTGAGGCATATCAACGTTTCCCGGAGTTCCTTCAAACAGATTTTCATCTTGTGGATAAAATCATCTTTGGATTCGGCGCCTTGGGCCTCTCCATAGTTTAGCGCCGGCGAAGTAGCCGAACGAATAATTTGTGATCCAATATGCTAGGCCGCAAAGGTCTTCGGCATTTTTTCCGACATGTCTATAACCCTGCAAGCAAATTCGATTAAGCGTGTTTCAAGTTCAATAGCTTTCATTTTTTTATCAATTTTAGATTCACAATTATCAATCTCACCTCTCATCTACAATCTTAAATCATGTAATCTTAAATCCCGGAACCAGCCTTACCTCGCATCCTCATCTATCGAAACCGCCCGATACCGAAGCCTTTCAATCTGCGGATAAAATCTGTGAGCGGAGGGTTATGAAGGTCGACGAGATCAATTTCGTAGGTGTCGGTAAAAAACTGAAACTGCGTTTTGTCGTTGCGAATGCGCGTGGCGCCGGCCTGGTAGCGCTGGCCGATGACGCCGTTTTTAATGTCTTCCTTGTCGGCAAATCCCACGAACGTGCCGATAAATCCGCCTTCGTTTGTCTGGTGCAAATTGATGTGGAAATAACTGTCGGTGAGCGAGTCGGAGCGGTTGAGTTGGGAGGCGGGAATATTGAGCACGTAACCCGGGCGGAAGAGGTTGGTTTTGCGGCGCATGGTTTTTACGTCGAAGCGTTTGGGCCTGCCGTCGACCCAAAGTTCGAAATCGAGGCCCAGGTCCTGACCATCGTCGGCGCCGAAGGCTCTTGTGGGGCGCGGCAAGCGGTAGGCATCGGCAAACAACACTTCGCCCAGGCTGCCGGTGAGCCTCAGATCGACGGTGCGGGCCTGATGCGGCGTACCGTCCCAGATGTTCGGGATGCGGTGGTGCTCGGCGGCATGGGCCACCAGCCGGCGGGCATAGTCGAGTTGTTCGTCGTCGACGGGGAAAAAGAAAAAGGAACGCATGGCGCTTCCCGGAGTTGTTCTGTGTTTTCAAAAGTAAATGCCCGCCCGATACCCCCTGCCCCGACAGGCTTTTCAAGCGAAAATTTATTTCAAATTTTGAAATGCATTTTCCTGCCTTTTTCGCCAGAATTGGCGCTCTTTTACGGAAAGAAACCCCTTGAATAGCGGATGTTTGCATGCCGGCTTTCTGAATTTATCCTGCCGTTATTTATGACTAAAATCTACCCTTTCCTCGTCCTTCTGCTGCTCGCAGCCTGCGCCCGCACGACGGACCCAAAAACACTCCCGCCCTCAAAAGCAGGTGAAGCCCTGCGGATGTGGGCCATGGCCCGCACATTCCCCGACGGGCGTTTCCATACGGAACAATACGCCGAAGCCATGGCCCAGCGCCAGTTGGAAGCTAGCCTGCGCTCGGGTTTCAACAACAGTTGGGAGCCGTTGGGGCCGCACAACATCGGCGGGCGTACGCTTTGTCTGGCGGTCAATCCGCTCGATTCCAATATTTTGTACGCGGGCAGCGCATCCGGCGGCATCTGGAAAAGCACGACGGCCGGCAACGGCGCCAATGCCTGGACGCGCCTTGAAACCGGTTTTCCGGTACTCGGCGTGGGTGCGATCGCCCTCGACCCGGTCGACCCGGATATCATTTACATCGGTACCGGCGAGGTGTACAACCTGGAAAACTCCGCGCCCAACGTCGCTTTCCGCACCACGAGGGGCACCTACGGCATCGGCATCCTGAAAAGTACTGATGGCGGCCAAACCTGGACGCACAGCCTCGACTGGTCGTACGGCGACCTGCGCGGCGTGCAGGAGATCAAGGTCAACCCTTTGCGACCTGCGACCGTTTATGCCGCTACCACCGAGGGCCTGCTGCGCAGCTACGATGCGGGCGCCAGTTGGCAAACCGTACACGCCGTTTCTATGGCGGTCGACATCGATTTCGACCCCTCCGATACCAGCCGGATCTTTGTCACCCACGGTTCGCTCGACGATCAGCCGGTGAGCGGTATTTACCGTTCGGAAGACGGCGGAAACTCTTTTCAAAAACTGACGTCGGGCCTGCCGGCCAATTTTTCAGGTAAAACCCTGCTCGACATCAGCCCCAACGACCCCGATATCCTGTACGCCTCGGTGGCCGATGCATTTGCCCAAAAGGGCCTGTATCGCTCCAACAATGGCGGCGATTCCTGGATTCAGGTAAACGCTACCAATGTTTGCTCTTATCAGGGCTGGTATTCGCACGACGTCGCCGTCAATCCGCTCAATCCGAACGAACTGATCTGGACGGGCATCGACCTCTGGAAATCGAGCAATGCCGGTGCGCAAGTGACCAAAAAAACGGCCTGGAATGCCTGGTACTTCGGACAAACACTGGCCGGCGAACCGGAAGGTCCTCCGAATTATGTTCACGCCGACATTCACCATGCCTACTGGCTCCAGAGCGACCCGTCCAAAGTGTACGTCGTGACCGATGGCGGCATATTCGTCTCCTACGACGGTGGCGAAACCTGGGCAGGGCGCAACGGCGCTTACCAAACCCAGCAGTTTTATGCGAATTTCGGCAACTCCACCACCAACCCTGCGCTGGGAATCGGCGGAATGCAGGACAACTCGACCGCCATTTATACCGGCTCAACCAACTGGACCCGCGTGCTCGGCGGCGACGGCCAATGCGCGGCCGTTCATCCGGTCGACGACCAGATTCTGTACGGTTCGTCGCAATACCTCAACATGCGCAAATCAGTCGACGGCGGCCAAAGCTTTTACAACATCAATCCGGGCTGGGGCGGCGAATCGACGGCGTTCAATGGCCCCTTTGAACTGTCGCCATCCAATCCCGACATCGTGTATGCCGGCGCGCAGAGCCTTTGGCGCTCGGAAGACGGTGGCGAAAGCTGGGAATCGACCGCGGCGGGGCTGTTTGCCGACGGCGATTTTATTCTCAACATCGCCGTACATCCGACCAATCCGGATATCGTCTATTGCAGTACGGCGCCTTCGCAAACATCGGAAGCGAGATTGTTCAAGTTAAATGTACCGGCAGGTTTCGCCGTCGAAATGACCGGCTTGCCCAACCGGCTTTGCATGGACATCGCCTGGCACCCCAACAACTCGAACATTGCCTATGCCGTTTTTGCAGGTTTCGGCACCGATCACGTGTGGCGAACCGTCAACAATGGCGCCAGCTGGCAGCCCATCGACAACGGCATGCCCGACGTGCCGACCAACACGATCCTGATCGATCCGCTGATCCCCGATCATCTTTACGTGGGCAACGACCTGGGCATCTGGCTCTCTACCGACGACGGCGCTTCCTGGGCGCTGTACTCCGCCGATGCGCCCAACGCCCTGCTGGTGATGCACCTCAGCGAAGCGCCGGGGCGCAAATTGCGCGTCGCCACGTACGGTTTGGGCGTTTGGCAAACGGAAATGGCCGGCTCGGTGCGTGTCGATGAAGCAGCGTGGAAACCTGCCGTGGCATTGGCGCCGAATCCGGCTGTCGACGAAACCCGGCTACGCCTCAACCTGCCGGTTGCGGCCCGACTGTCGTGGCAACTGGTGGATATGCAAGGCCGCGTATTGCAGCGCAATACAGCCGCAGATTATTCTGCCGGATCGCTTGATATACCTTTGCCGGTCGGCGCCTTGCCCGCGGGTACGTACGGTGTAGTGGTGGAGGGTAAAGCCGGGGGGCAAAACTTCCGGGCGGCCCGAATTTTTCAAAAACTGTAGTATGCTCTAAGGCTTAACAATCAACCAGCCATGCAACAATCATTTTCCGTTCTGGTACGCGCCGCGTTTACTTTCGTGGCCTTTTTGCTTATTCAATACGTCATTCCGTACTATTTCCTCGTCTTCGGCGGCTTGTTGGCCGGACTGTTCATGTGGCGCAGCGGCAGTGATCGCGCCCTGGGCATCGGCATGATTATCGGGAGCGTGGCATTCGGCATTTTTGCCTGGATGTACGGGAATGTGTGACACCTAACTGATCGTCAGCGGCAGAACTTGTCCGTGCAGCGGGAAAAGCGCCCGGTATTCGATGGTTTTATCCGGGTGAAGTTGCCGCAAAATTCGGCCGGCCCATGCCAGGGGCGGAGCGACAAGTTGCGCCTGTGTTTTCCACCGGGGCGAAGCATCGAACGTTTCCACGGCTTGTAGCAAGAGGATGCGGTCGGAAAATTCGAGGTAAAAATGCAGGTTCAACTCAGCCAGTCGTTTGCCGAACATCGCGCGCAAAGGATAGTTGGCGGCCCACACCGGCGGCGCGGCTGTTGGCACAGCCATTGCGCGAAAAGCATCCGAATACTGTACGAGTGTCTCTGACAGAAAGAGATCGGCTTTTACCTGCCGGATATCCAGTTGTTTCTGGGCCATGGCCCTACGCTGCCCGGCAGAAAGCCGCGGATCGTCGGCCATAAGAAAACTCAGTACTGCTTTGGCCAGCGGAGCCGGGTCGTCGGGATCGAAAGGGAGCGGGTCGGCAAAGCCCATCGGGTCGCCGGCGGCGCACTGAAAGCCCGGCGGAGGGTCTTTCACCACGTCGATCAGATAAGCGGCTTTGGCAACGGGATGCCGGCCTTTGTGCGGCGCATGAAAACGGACCGGCGCTTCGTCGGCCGTGTGTTCGGGGAAGTCGCGGGGTTTGATGAAAATTTGGGTGTCGGCTTTCAGGTATTCTCCCTGCCATTCGAAGGGCATTTCGCAGGAGTCGGGATCGAGGGTCGGGATCGACTCGTCGCCGTTGTGACACACCCGGTTGAGCCAGCCTGTGGCGCGGGTGGTTGTCGGGAGAATCAGATAGTCGCGGGCGCGGGTGAGGCCCACGTACAAAAGACGGACTTCTTCATCGAGCGCCTGCCGTGTAGCGTGAACCCAGGCTTCACTTTGCCGCACGGTTTCGTCGAGGCGCGTATGTGCCAGCTGGTCGCCGTAAGGATGCATCCAGTACCGCAACCAGCGCCCGGCCAGGATGTTGTCGAGATCGGGTTGCGCAACTTCGCTGACGAGGTTGAGTCCCCAGATTTTCTCTTTCAGCCCTTGCGACAATTGGCAACAAACGGTTACCGGGTATTCCAGGCCCTTGCTTTTGTGATAGGTCAGCACCTTGATGGCTTCGGGCGTTTCGCCGCTGCCCTGCTGGTCGCGGTCGTTGCGGGCCAGGGCATCCAGCCAGAGTAAAAAGCCCCCGAGCGAGGCTGCGGAGTGCAGGCGTTGGCAGGCCGATTCGTAGTCGAGCGCATAGCCGCGGAGCACGTCTACGTT
>JADZFP010000183.1 GCA_020849825.1 Saprospiraceae bacterium | reverse complement strand
TCGACGGGTTGTTGTGCGTGCGGTTGCACGAATGCCATGCTGAACAGGCACAGGACCGGGGCGAAAAATTTGAATGCCTTCATACGGATGAGTCTTTGGCTTTTCTGACGTAAAAGAGAAAAAAGGTACCAAAAAACGCGGGTAAAATCAGGTTTATTATCCAAAGCCCGAAGGTGGCAGCAAGACTCTCTGCCGCCCCCGCTCCAAACTGCCCCCAAAGCGCTACGGCCAGATTACCTCGGGTCAAAAAACCGCTGAGCGGTGGCAAGGGGAGCCCTGTTTGTAGCAAAAACAAGAGGAAAATGCCCGAAAAGCCGTCCAGAAAGCCGACAGGGACGTCAAAATATAGTAGCAACAGATAATACTGAACGCTGTACGTCAGGCAGCGAAAAAAGGCCCAGGCGGCTTGCCGGGCGAGGTCGGTACAACTCACTCTGGGCCAATGCTGCATGTCGGCTTTAACGAGCTGTTTAAGACGTTTAACAAACCCGTATCGATGCAACCGAGCGGGAAGCCGCGGTAATGAGAAATAAAGCAGCCAAAGCAAAAACAATCCGCCGAAAGCGATCAGTGCAATCTGGTTGTGCCACGCGGCGCCCGGCCAGTCCAGCCGTCGGCTCAACCACAACAAACCGGCCGTACCGCCCGAAACCAGCACCAACGCTTGTGCAAAGTTGCCCAATACCGTGGCGCCCGCGGCAAACCAGCGGTTTTCAGGCTGTACAAACAACACGCGCCCGCCGTATTCGCCCACCCGGTTGGGTGTGAAAAGGGAAACTGCCACGCCTGCCAGAACTGCCTGCCAGGCTCGCGAAAAGCTCATGGGCTCGGTACGAACAATCAAACTCCGCCATTTGCATACCTCGGCCCACCAGTTGACCGGCATGAGCGCCAGCGCAGCCGACAGTAGCCACCACGACCGGCTGGAAGTCGGCGAAAGGATAGAGAGGAACACCTCACCGGAAGCCTGCGTCGCCAATTCATAAAAAAGGCCCAGCGCCAGCGCAGCCGGCAACAGGCGATGTACAAAAAAAGCGCGACCCGGATATATTTTCTTCCAGGCGATGCCCGGCAGCGACACGTTCATGGCGCTAAAATACATGCCGGCGCCTGCAATCCGTCTGAAGAAAAAATGGGCAACCCCGAAAACGGGATTGCCCACTGGCATGCAAGAGAATTGCCGGGCTGGAATTAGTAGCCGCCGGCGTTGTTGCCACCGAATTTGCCTTTGCCGGCTTCTTTACCTTCCGGACGGGCTTGTTCGGTTTCGCTGCCGGCAACCTTGAACTCAACGCGACGGTTGGTGTAGTTTGCGCCTTTGGCAGCTACGATGTTGTTCATTTCGCCACCGTAGTTGAGGATCAGACGGTCGCGGGCGATGCCGTGCTGGCTGACCAGGTATTCGATAGCGGATTTTGCGCGGTTGTACGACAACACGTTGTTGTAGCCTTCGGAACCGGAAGCGTCGGTGTAACCCGTAGCCACGACTTTGATCGAAGGATTGGCTTTCATCACCTGGGCGATCTGGTACAGGCTAGTGTATTGGTCGCGCTTGATGGAGTAGCTGTTGTTGTCGAAGTTGACCATCGGGAAGAACCAGTTCATTTTCACTTCCGGCAGTTTGAAGTTGGCCAGTTTCGCGTCAACGATACGGTTCACGTCGGCTTCGGTGATGGGTTTGGGTACTTGAGCCACACCCATTTTGTCGACCGAGTAGCCCGGGGGCGAGTACGGTTCTTTGTCCTGGTAGTCGGGCACTTTGTCCATGTCGCTGTCGAGCGTCACGCCGCGGGTATCCACGCGGGCGTTGGCCGGGCTGTTGACTTCCTGGTCGATAGCGTCGATGATGCCGTCGCTGTCGGTGTCGGTCGGGTCGTACACGGGGCGTGCTTCGAGAGCAGCGAGTGCGTCGTTGGTCATCGCCATCGGGTTGGCCCAGTAGAGCGGTTCGGCTTTTTTAGCGCCGGTCTTCTTGTCTTTGCCGCCGAGGTTGAAGTTGAGGCTCAGGTGCGGGTAGTGCAGGAAGTCGCGGTAGGTCGTACCCGAGCTGCGGGCGTTGTCGTCGCAGTCGAGGAAGTCGGCACGGGCGCCGAACGGCGAGTGTACGGTGTACTCGAGACCGAGGTTGAATTTCGGGCTGAAGCGGAAAGCGAGGCCAGCGCCTACTTCGAAGTGGCCGGTGATTTCGCCGTCGTAAGTACCGCTTTTCAACGAGCCGTCGGCCTGGAGGATGTTTTCGTAGTCGGTTTCAAACTGGTTGGCGCCGACGCCGATGATACCATTGACCAGGATTTTGCGATAGGGCTTGTTGAAACGGATGTTGTTCAACGCGACAACGAGTTGGCCGCTACCGGAGATCCAGGAGGTCTCGGACGTGCGGTTGTCGTTTTCGCCTTCGTTTTTCATGCTGGCGTACAATGCGGAAACGCGTACGGAAAAGACCTGGTCGAGCGATTTACGCACGTGCAGGCCACCGCCGAAGCCGGGGAATTTCGGATCAAGGTCGCCAATGATAAAAGGCGTACCAGCGTGAATGCCCAATTCCCACTGGTCAGCGGGTGTCAGCGAGCGGTATCCGCCGGCATCCTGGGCATTCAAACCGAGGGCAGCGCTGATAAAGAGGATAAAAAGTGCAATTTTTCTCACTGTCATAGGGTCACGACTTTAGTGAAGAGATGTTGTTGTCTAGTGTTAATAAAACAGTTATGCTTTCGAATTAAAAGTTCAATTCAGCGGCAAAAATAGCGTTCGGAAACGTGAAAGTGCAGCAGGAAGACCAATTTGTGTTAAAAATCATCATTCTTCCTGAGTACCAAACAGTTGGCTCACTATTCGCTCGTTTGTTCTGTCAGCCGATTGTCATAATTTTTATATACAAAAATTAAGCCATCAACTTCTTTAACGCCAAATATAATGCATTATGTGAAATTTTATTTGGCAAATCACTGATTCTTCTAATTTGTTCCAAGGCTTGCCGGATCGTATTGGACGTATCGGTAAAAATGGCGCGGTCGGTCATCTGTACATCGGGCTGCATGAGGTAAGCAAATACCCGCGCCATGCCGCAATTGGACACAAAATCGGGGATAACGGCTGTATGCTCGTCGGCAAACCGCGCGGTGGGGCCGAAAAACACGCCGTCGTCGACAAAAGGTACGTTGGCGCCGCAGGCGATGACCTCCACGCCGCCGGCGAGCAGGGCGTCGACCTGTGCGCGGGTGACGAGTTTGGATGCCGCGCCGGGGATGAAAATATCGGCGCCAAGGTTCCAGATGCGTTCGTTAACCTCGCTGAACGGCAACATGCTGGCCGCGTTGAGGCGGTTGCCGTCTTTATTGTTGAACAGCACCTTGATCTCGTCGAGCGAATACCCTTCGGGATTGATCAGGCCGCCGTCGCGGTCGATGATGCCGATAATCCGGGCGCCTTCCTTGGCCAGATAACAAGCCGCTGCCGAGGCCACGTTGCCCCAGCCCTGGATGATGGCGGTTTTGCCCATCACCGAGCTGTGCCGGAACAGGTCGTAATAATGCCGGACGGATTCGGCCACGCCGTAACCGGTAATGAGGTCGGCCACAGCATGCCGGGCGCTGCCGCCCTCGGGCACGAAAGCGGGGTCTTCCACCGGTTTGGTGCAGCCGTAGCGCAACTGTCCGATAATGTTGATCTTCTGGCCCTCGGTGGGCTTGAAATGCCCTACCACGATACCCTCCTGCGGATGCCAGAGGCCGAGGTCTTCGGTGATGGGTACCACGTCTTTTAGCTCGTCGACATTGAGGTCGCCGCCGGTGCCGTAGTAGTTTTTGAGAATGGGCAACACGGCCTTGTACCAGCGGGTGAGCACTTCGACGCGGCGCGGGTCGGCGGGGTCGAAATTGATCCCGCTTTTGGCGCCGCCGATATCGGGGCCGCATACGCTGAACTTGATTTCCATCACTTTGGCCAGCGAAACGACCTCTTCGCGGGTCAGGCCCTTGCGCATGCGGGTGCCGCCCCCGGCAGCGCCGTTGCGCAGCGAATTTATGACGATCCAGCCCTCTGCGCCGGTTTCGGCGTCGTGCCATTCAAAGACGACTTCGGGCTTTTTGTCTTTGTAGCGGGTAAGCAATTCTTCCATGTCGTGGTGGTGTTGGTCAGGGCGTTTTTCCCCTTTTTCAAAAGCGGCGCAAAAGTAGACAAAAGCGGGCGGGATTGCGGTTGGACAAAAGCTTTTACTTTTACCGCTTCGCGGCGGTGTTTGATTGCACGCAGAGACGCAGAGGCGCGGAGAAAGTACAGGGAAGCCCCCTGGCGAACTTTGCGGCTTGGCGTGACACCAGTTTTTTCACGCAAAGACGCGAAGCGCGCGAAGCCTGCACGAGCCCCTCTGCGCCTCTGCGTGAAATAAAAAAATGTTGTACGCAGAGGCGCGGAGAAATCCCGTTTTTTCCTTTGCGTGCTTGGCGACTTTGCGTGAGACAAAAAACAATACGGTCCCTCTGCGTCTCGTATGTTTGTGGACAGTTCATTGACCTGCAAAAATTAGTAGATTTGGAACCTGGCCGGGAAGTGAGAGGATTTGCGCCTAAACAGGAGCGACGGCTCGAAGTACACGCAGAGAGATTCCTCACT
>JADZFP010000182.1 GCA_020849825.1 Saprospiraceae bacterium | reverse complement strand
GAAACCAACCTTTCCAGGCGCGCTCGAACGCCAGCGCCAGGCCGTGCAAGCCACCCCAAATGATAAACCGCAAGGCCGCTCCGTGCCACAAACCGCCGAGCAACATGGTCAGCATCAGATTGACGTATGTTCGGAGTTTGCCTTTCCGGTTGCCGCCCAGCGGGATATAAAGATAGTCGCGCAGCCACGTGGACAGCGAGATATGCCAACGCCGCCAAAACTCGGTGACACTCAACGACTGGTACGGCGAATCGAAGTTGATCGGAAAATGAAAACCCAGCAACAGCGCCAGCCCGATCGCCATATCCGAATAACCGCTGAAATCACAGTAAATCTGCAAGGCATAGCCATATACGCCAAACAGGTTCTCCAGCCCGGTATACTGCGTTGGCGTGGAAAACACCCGGTCGACAAAATTGATGCTGATATAGTCTGATATCACCGCTTTTTTAAACAAACCGGTCGTAATCAGAAATATGGCCCGGCCAAAATCCTCGCGCGAGACAAACAGGGGGCGGCGTATTTGCGGCAAAAAATCGGCGGCGCGTATGATCGGGCCAGCCAGCATTTGTGGAAAAAATGTGACGAAAAACGCGTAGTCGAGCATGTTGCGCTCGGCTTTCAGGTGCCCGCGGTACACGTCGATGGTGTAACTCAGCGACTGGAAAGTGAAGAAGGAAATCCCTGCCGGCAAAAACACTTTTTTGAGATCAAAAGCAGAACCGGTCAGCTCGCACCACAACTCCGAATACAGGTTGAATTTAAAGTAAACCAGCATGCCCAGATTGACCGCCAGGCTCACGACCAGCAAAGCCAGCCGGCTCGCCCGGTCGCGGGTTTGCTCCATAATCAGCGCCAGGGTAAAGTCGACAACGACAATCACCACGTGCAGCAGCCAGAAAATACCGGCGCATTTATAATAAAAATAAAGGGAGAAAAAGGTCACCCATGTCAGCCGCAAACCATCCTTTCGACGCAGCAAAAGATAAATGCCGAAGAACCCCAGGAACAAAAACAAAAAAAGCCCGCTGCTGAACAACAGGGGGTTCTTTGTCTCAAATTGACCCACTTTGTTGATAAAAAGCGGGTCCCGTAAAATCTCCTCGATGATCTTGTTAAAGTCGAACTGGAACACGGCAAGTAAAAAATCGGGCAAAAGTAGTCAGGCGTTTCAGATTCCGTACTTTGCACGCCGAATTAATCCTTTGAACGTTCATCCAAAATCATCCGATTATGCGATCCCGCCTGTTCGCCATGTTTTTCATGGCCTTCTCTCCTTTTTCCCTCCTTTTTTCCCAATCTGAATTTCTCGACTCCACTTTTGGCTACAAAGGCCGACAGTTTCTTCACTTCCTGCCCTCCGACGACCAGGGCTTTGCCGTGCTCTACCGCCCCGACGGCCGTATTCTCGTCGCTGGTCGCTCGGTAGCCGACTCTGCCAACCAGTTTTCCGTCGTGCAATACCTGCCCGACGGACGGCTCGATCACGATTTTGATATCGACGGCAAACGGACGGTCAACTTTGGCGCCGGCCAGGAAATCGCCTATGCCGCCGCACTGCTGCCCGATGGCCGTGCCGTGGTAGCCGGATTTGCCGGTGATGCCGGTTTTGAGGATTTTGCCGTGACCCGCCTCACCCCGGAAGGCCAGCCCGACGTCAGCTTTGCCGGAACCGGCAAGGCCAGCTACGATTTCAATTTCGGGATGGATTACGCCTATGCCGTCATGCTACAGCCCGACGGTAAAATCGTACTGGCCGGTTACACCAGCCCCGACGGCTTCGAGTCCGATTTCGCCCTGCTGCGATTGCTGCCCAACGGACAACCCGACCCCGACTTTGGCGTCGACGGGCGGGTGGTGCAATCATTCAGCGCGGTTTCCGACCTGATTTTCGACGCCAAATTGCAAGCTGACGGCAAAATCGTCGTCGCCGGACAGGTGTACAACGACGACTTTTCCTCCGACTTTATCGTGGCCCGCTACCGCTCCGACGGCCAGCTCGACACCGATTTTGCCGACAACGGCGTGGCGCGGCTCGATCTGGGCAACGACGACCTCGCCCGCGGCATCGCCCTGCAAAGCGACGGCAAAATTGTAGTAGCCGGAGTGACGGTGCTCGACTTTTTCCCCCGCGTAGGCGTAGTGAGGCTTTTGTCCAACGGACTTGCCGACGACAGTTTCGGCGACAACGGAATCCTCACGATCGAACCGGGCCCCGCCGGCAATTTCTGCACCGATGTACTGGCTCAACCCGACGGCGGCATCCTGCTTTCCGGCATGTTGGAAAACACCGATTTCCGCGACTTTTTCCTGCTCCGCCTGCTGCCCGACGGCTCGCCCGATATTTCTTTTGGCAATGCCGGACAAGTTATCAGTTCCGTAAGCCCCACCAACGATAACGCCTACCGAATGGCAGTCGATGCCTCTGGCGACATCCTGCTGGCTGGCACTTCCGAACGCACAATCAATGCCGACTTCGCCCTCTTGCGCTATTCCGCCGATGGCCACCCCGACACCGATTTCGGACAAAACGGGGTTGTGCTGACCGATGTAGATGCTTCGTTTGACCTGCTTTACAAAATGTTGCTGTTGCCCGACGAGAAAATTCTGTGTGCTGGCAGCGCATACAGAGCGGCAGGGTCCGGCTTTGAATTTTATCCCGGAATCCTGCGTTTGCAACCCAACGGCGCGCCCGACGCGAGTTTTGGCCAGGCGGAGTCTTTCCTGAATCCACCCGCCCAGGGCACCTTGCTCGATATTGTGCGCGCATCAGATGGCAAAATTGCGGGCGCCGGCATGTTCAATGGTGTGGCAGGTTTGATCCGGCTGGAAGAAAACGGACAACCGGATGCCTCATTCGGCGCAAACGGCATTGCAACCAGCAGCTTTGGCGAGGGCAGCAGTTACCATGCCCTGGCGTTTACACCCGACGGAAAACTGCTCGCGGCCGGCGCTTCTCCGCTACCGGTCCAAGAGGGCGTAATGGTTCGCTACACCTCCCAGGGCGCATTCGACCTGAGTTTTGGCCTCAACGGCCAGGCACAGGCGCCGGCGGGTTTTCTGGTTTGGGAACAACTTCACACCCTTTCCGATGGCAAATTTCTGGCGCTCGGTACCCGATGGGTCAGTGGCAGCAGCCGCGATTATCTGGTTCAATTTCTTGAAAATGGCTCGGTGGACCTGAATTTTGGCAGCGGCGGACTCGTAATTGACGCGGGCATGCCCGGAAGTCAGCAGAACGCCAATACCTTCCTTCGTCTGCCTTCCGGCAAATTGCTGGTCGCCGGCGGTGGTGGCAGTTTTGCTTTTGCGCAACTGCTCCCGAACGGCGCCATCGACCCGGCATTTGGCAACAACGGCTTCGTTGCCCACACTTTTGGCAACGACGACAATGCAATCGTCGTAGACCTCGCCGTTCAGGCCGACGGACGTATCGTGGCTGTTGGGAAGAGCGGAGTCACGATCAATGCCGATCCTGATTTTCAAATCGCAATCACCAGACTGCTACCCGACGGAAACCTGGACACTGATTTCGGGATCAATGGTATAATTCGGCTCGCCGGAAAAGTCGCCCTGCAAGTCATTCCGCTCGATAATGACCAATTACTGGTCGGCGGGCAGCAAAACAACGGCCAGAACGATGACGTCGTATTGGTTCGGCTGGTCGAAATTCCTTCAGTGGGCGTTGTCGATGCGACTTCGGCCAACAATCTGGCCGTTTCACTTTACCCCAATCCAGTCTCCTCGGCTATTCAGCTCAACTACGAACTCCTTTCCGGGCAGACCGTCCGGATCGATTGTTACGACGAAACGGGCCGTTTGATGGCCAATTTTCTGCCCGGCGTCGCGCGTCAGGCGGGTGCACAGCAGGAGACAATCGAACTGCCCGCGCATTGGCCCGCAGGCGTGTACACGCTGGTGCTCCATGCCGGAGCCGGCAGCCAATCGCTGAAATTTGTGAAACTGTAATTGCCATAGCGCCTGGGCAGTTTTACAATTCGGGCCGGCTCAAAATCGTAGAAATATAATGTCACGCGAAGTCGCAAAGCGCGCAAAGAATTT
>JADZFP010000181.1 GCA_020849825.1 Saprospiraceae bacterium | reverse complement strand
TCAGTCACAGGAGTACGGTCGTCATGCATGACGGAGGAGTTTTTGTTGAAAATCGGGTGCAAGTTCCCCCCCTCCGTAATCACAGGGTATGACATTTGTCACTCCCGATGTTGCTAAAAATCACGTACCTGAAATGGAACTGCTATTTGTAGTAGTTTCCGGATTGCCATTTGCGTTGCTCTTTCAAGAAGAGTTGTGCCAGTTGGTTGCCGATGACTTTCCCTCCTTCATGCGTGAGGTGAGTGTAGTCCAGGTTGGCCAAATTGGGTTTTCTGGACGCAAAATCAATCATGGCGCCCGGACCACCCATGCCGTGGAAGAGGTCGTAAAAAAGAAAACCGTGCTGGCGGGCCAGGTCGCGCTGCATGGCGGCAATGGCCGGTACGCTGGGCAGAGTCGTGAGTTCTCCGCCGATTTTGCCGGCGCGGTCGGGTACGCTGATGATGAGAATGGGGGTGTTAGGATACAGGTTGCGGAGGTGTTTGTAGGTGCGGTCGAGCTCCTGGCGGTACCACGCGATATTATTCAGGGAGGTAGTGGCCGCGTTCAGTCCGTATTGCACCACGACGAGGTCGTAGCGAAGGTGGTTGTCGAACTGCCGGATTACGCCGGGTTTCAGTAAAGTCAGCGGTCCGCCGCTGTTGCCGCGCATGGAAAAATTATCGAGATAAAAGCCCGGGCCGCTTTCGAGCGAGGCGCCGTACAAACGCAGACCTTTGCCGTGCGGAAAGATGAATTTGGTGCTGGTAATACCCGGTTGTTTGTAGTCGAATACCCCGATTTTACCCTGGGAACGAGGCAAAACGGCTGTTTCCGCGCCCTTTCCATTCACATTAACCGTAATCTCGTGCGAAAGCGAATCGCTGCTGTAAAACAGCCGCACGCGCGACCACGACCGGGTATGTTGGAAAAATTGGCTGGTCGCGCTATACCGCACACTGGCGCCCGATTCCGGAAAGTAGACGTACCCGCTCACCCCGCAAGCCGAGCGGCCTTCCGCTTTTTTAATAATGGAACCGGTCGTGAACCCATTGAAATCGTGGTTGATCGTTCGTTTGAAACGCGAAACCTCCGAGGTGATCGGTACGAACCCTACACCGTTGCCGCCCCAGGCCGACTGCAGCGAATCGCGCAAATCGCCGAGTATAATATCGCCCTCGACGAACGAATCTCCATAAAAAGCCACCCGCACGGTTCTGCCCAGGCGAATGGAGTCGACAGCGGCAAAAAACGCCTGGAGTCCGCTTTGGTCAAAGGTGTAATCTTCGATTATCTCCCCGTAAAAAGCGGAGTCTTTGGGCGGAAGCGGCCCGAGCGCCATGGTGTCTTCCGGCGCGAGAGCGGTACTGTCGGCAGCGGGCAGGGCCAGCCAGGCCGTATCGGGTCTCCATTCGGAGGTGCTGTCTTTGCTGATAAAATTGGAGGCATGGAAGCTGGAATCGCGCACGTCGGAAAAAATATCCATGCGGCGGATGGACAGACCGTTCAGGGTTGTCTCTTTGGAAAATACCGACAACACGGTGAGCATACCGATGAGCAGGGCGACCAGCCAGAAGGTTTGTCCAAGGTAGTTTTTCATGCGGAGGCAAAGGTAGAGGATACGCCGCTTCGCGTGCCCGTCAGTGTAACTTTTGAAGCGCGTTGCTGATTCTTTGCAGTTTTTCCGCCCCTTGTACTTCTGTCGGTTGTGCGGCGCGTTCTGCACAATCGGGTACGGAGCAGGATTCGCAAGTAGTATTGACGGTTTTTTGCAACAATGCAGGATCGTCGACCTGCGGGAAATGCCGGCGCAGCGAATCATTGAGCAACAACCCGAGCGTAACGCTGACGTCGGGGCGCGTCGCCTGCGACATACTCAGGCAGAAATAAACCCGATCGGTTTGCCAGTAGGCACTCTTTTGGGCCGTTACCAGAATGTCCGGAGGGGGTGACCGGCGGATTTGGCGCAGAATATCGATGGATATCCAGCGCCGGCAGTAGTGGTCGCCGTGCTCGGTTGCATAGGGGCTTTGTTGTCCGCCGAGATGCAGTTCTTTGCTCATTTCGAAGCTGTCGAGGGTATTGTTGCCCACCATCCGGATAAAAAAGAGGTCTTTCAGCCCGAAATGAAAAGGTAGAATGTTGGTAAGCCGTTGCAGCAGCATTTCCGGCGTCACATCGAAGCGGTCGAGCAAATCGAGCCAGTTATCCGGCCGCCAATGGAGCAGGCTCGTCCACTGTCGCAACGAATCGGCCAGTACGTCCTGGTCCATCAGCAGGGCAGAAGAGAAGTAGGATGCGCGAAAGTTGTTGAGTAATTTGTCAAAATGCTCCGCCTGCTGAATGATCGTTTCAAAAGGCCTGTTGTCTTGAATATTCAATGCCTGAAACCCGATCTCGCGCCCGATCAGGAAATTTTCCTGTGCCGACGAGAGGCCGCGGTTGAGGTACAATGTGTTTTTGGCTGGTATGTAATACGAGCGGATGCTTTGCAAATCGGGTTCCCCGGCCAACACCTTGCGGTCGATGTCAATGCCGTAACATTCGGCCAGCGCCTTTTCCAGCGCTTCGGGTTTCAAGGCGTTCTGTTGATCCGCCCAGCCCTGCTGGCGCCGGAACGCCTGTGCCGCC
>JADZFP010000180.1 GCA_020849825.1 Saprospiraceae bacterium | reverse complement strand
TCGATGCGCAGGCTGGTTTTCGGGTCGTCGGTCGACACCCATTGGCCCGTGATAGCCTTCGCCATGCGGGCGTCGGCGCCGCTCAGGAAAGGATCGTCGTGCGATTCCTGGGCATAGGTACCGTCGGCACGTACGTTGTGGCCGAACCCGCAGCTGGCGTCGTCGCCTTCCAGGGTTTTGATTTCCAGGGCTTCGCGGCCGAAGACGAATTGCAGGCGACAGGCGCCCCCGAATTCGCTGGTCTGGTACTCGTAGGTATTGATGCCCGTCAGTTTCGCCACGCCCTCCATCGAGCCCTGGTTGTGCGCCGGCGGGCCGGCCACCACAGACAAGCTGAACCGGATACTTTCAGCGCCGGCCATGCTGACCCGGACCTCGCCCGAGCCGCCTTCGCCGGGCAATTCGTAGGCATACGTGCCGGTCAGGGCCAGGTAGGCCTCTTCTTCTTCCGGGGCGTCTTCCGCTTCGGCGGCAATGGCCAGGTGCTCGATCTCCTGGATCACCGATTTGGCCATTTCACCCAGTTTCGGGTCGTTTTCATAGGGTTTGGCAGCCGCTACAATCGCCTGCTGCATGGCCATGCGCGTTTCGATGCTGCCGTATTTGTCCTGCAACAACACACTGTCGCGCAGCAAATACAACCAGCCGATGACGTGGTCTTCGCCCTTCTGGTAGGTGGCGTTGAATTGTCCCAGCACAGCCTTGGGATTTTTTAAAAATGCGTCTTTCACGGCCACGGCCTCGCCGACGCAGGCCGCGCTGCCGCATTGGGTGAACTTCGCCCAGGCGTCGGGCTCCAGCCGGCAGGCAATAAAAGTGAACAAGGAAAGGAAGAAGATGGGAAAGATGGTTTTCATAAATGATGATCGTAGATTTAAAATCAATTTGTTAAAAGGTTTCGTCTCTTCAGATAGTCATGCAGTTTTCCTGCTAAACGGCGCAATATCGCTTGATTTCAATTGAGTATTCCCCGTCCCGTCAGGGACGCAACATCGGTAGCAAAAAGCCCCCAGCGATCCGTCGTCCCGTCAGGGACGGGGGAGTTACCGCACCAGCAACACATCGCCCGACCACACCGTTTTTCCGCAGGTGGCCGTGATCGCTTCGATCAGGTAGAGGTATACGGCGGGCAAACAATCGCGCCCCCGGCTTGTGCCGTCCCAGCCCCGGTCGGGCTCGCCGGACAAAAACAGGGCATTGCCCCAGCGGTCGAAGATTTCCAGGCGGTAGCCGCTCAGTTCGACCGCGGAAAAGCCGGGTAAAAAGTCGTCGTTCAATCCGTCGTCGTTGGGACTGAATGCGTTGGGTACGTACACTTTGGGTCGGAAAAACACCCCGATGGTGTCGCGCACCGTACAGCCCCCGGGATCGGTAAAACTCGCCGCGTACGTGCCGCTTTCCGTAATCAGCAATTCGGGGCCGGTGCTGCCGTCCGACCAGCGTGTTTGCGGCGAAGGACCGCGCAAGCGGTACGAATCGGCCGTACAGAGCGTCGTGTCGGGTCCGAGGAAAGCCGCCGGCGGAATCTCCAGGTCGAGGTAGAACAAACTGTCGCAGCCGTACACCGTGTACAGCGTATCGAAATAAATGCCCGATTCGGACAGGATCGTACCGTTGAAATTGTACTGTGCGCCCGGGCAAAGCGTGAGTGCGGCCGTGTTTTGGTAGTGCGGCCGTACGTTCAGCGTGAGTTGGCGGATGCTGTCGCAGCCGTAGATGCTCTGGAACGTATCGATGTAGAAGCCGCTGTCGGTATAGCCCGCGTAGGCGCCGCCTTCGCAGATGTTGACTTCCAGCGCCTGGCTGTACTCCGGATGCGCGATGATGCGGCTGTACGGACTGATGGCGAAGGAACAGGCGTTATTCAGCGGGATGCCGCCCGGCCAGGAGATAAAGCGGTAGGTGCCCGCGTCGGCGGCCGTGGCGTCGGGGAACACCAGCAGGCTGTCGGTTGCACCGGCGATGTCGGTCCAGGCGCCTGTTTGCGGGTTGAAGCGCTGCCACTGAAACTGCGGATTCACGAAGCCATACGAACTGCCCGACAACACGGCATCGGCGCCCAGGCTGTCGCCGCAGAACTCGAACACTGGCTGGCTGTTGAGAATGGCCCCGTTGCAGATGCCGAAAAACACGTCGTCGATGGCCACGTCGTTGGCGATGCAGCCCGGCTGGTCGTTGACGAGCTGGATTTCCACCTGCCCGCTCAGATTGCCCGATTGCCAGTTGGCCGAGGTATTGACCCACGCACAGTCGGGGTAGCTGGTGGGCGTATTGATCGGCACGCCGCCCACTTCGAAGTGGAAAAACGGCGCCGGCAGCCCGCAGCCCGGCGACACGTTGCGCACCCACACCGAGAACACGTAATTGGTTTGCGGACACACCTCGATGGTTTGTTTCCAGTAGGCCCGACCCGGAAGGGCGTCGGGGTCGATGGTCAGGAAAAAGCCGCTGCCCGTGGTGTGGTCGGGCAGGGGGAACTCGCAGTCCATACTGCTGATTACCGAGGTATTGCTGATATCGTTGGGATCGGGACTGGTGGGTGAGTTGGGGCTGCCGTACTGGCCCGACAGAAAAAACGGATACACCTTGCAGGCGGCGTTGCTGACGTGCGGATCGACCTGTGTGACCAGAATCCAGCCCTGGGTATCGCAATTGCCCAGGGTGGCGTTGTTGAGTCCGCGCCCGAAATCGGAGGTAAAAGCGTAGTACCCCTGTTCGAAATCGCCGTTGACGATGAGGTTGGGCCCCGTCGTGATACAGGGAGCAGGCTGCGCCCGGACAGCGGCGGCGAGGGCGAGCAAGAAAAGGGTGGGGTAGAGCGGCGAACAGGTGGGCATGGGTTGGGTGCGGTTTTTTTTGAGGGGTAAAGGTAGGGGAGTTAATTATCAGGCTTCTTCTTGGCGCTCAGAGCGTATATCTTCTGCCAGCAGCTTTGCTTGCATTATGACGGTTTCAACCGCTTTTTCCTGTAAGTCAGGCGGATAACCGTGTAATCTTAAAATTCTTCTGATATTTCGTCTTAAAGCTGATTGCACGCTTTCTTTAATTGTCCAGTCAATGGTCGTGCTGTTGCGAACGGTTTTTAAAAGTTCCTGTGCAATGTGTTTCAATATGTCGTCACCTAATATGGCTACTGCACTGTTGCTTAC
>JADZFP010000179.1 GCA_020849825.1 Saprospiraceae bacterium | reverse complement strand
GTGGTGGTTTCGGTGTACGTAGTTCCGGCGATCGTGACCGATTCTCCGGGGCAGAAGCTGATGGTTTCGGTGCGGGTGATTTCAGGCACCAATTGCAGGACGTAGGTAGCCAGCGTGTCGCAAGCGCCGTTTTGGCCCGGCAATACGGCATTAACCGTTGTGGGTTGTGTGTAGGTGGAATCGCCGATGGTGACTGAGCTGCCGGGGCAGAATTGAATGGTATCCGTCAGCGTCGCATTGGGCAGCAATTGAAGGAAATAATTGATCGTCGTATCGCAGGCGCCGCCTGTTCCGGGCAGGTTGAGCGTCACGGTATCCGGCGCTGAATAATTACTGCCGCCAAGCGCGACAGTGGCGCCGGGGCACAGGAACAGGGTGGTATCGATCAGGATAGCGGCGCCGATCGCAATCTGTGCGTCGTCCGATTGCGACTGGGCGCAGCCGTCGGTTACCGTCACCCCGATGAAGCCATTGCCGACCACGGTGATGGACTCCGTGGTTTCGCCGATACTCCAGGCATAGGTGTATGGCGACAGGCCGCCGCTGACGATCGGGCTGATCGTGACCGGGGCGTTTGAGTTGCAACTGATCGTATCATTAAGCACGACCGACAAGGGGTTGTAGTCGTTGATCAAAAATTCCACGATTCCCTGCGTACAGGAGCAGAGATTGTCGATCAGCAGAACGATTTTTTCCTGGCCTTCCGCCAGGCCGTCGGCCAGTACGGTGACCGGCACCAGAATATCGTTCTGGCCGGCCGGGATCGTCACCGAGGTAGGGATTGGCTGGTAGTCGACGCCCGAAGTGGCGGTGCTGGCCGGAGAAATGGAATAGTTGATCGTCAGCGGCTGGGCGTTGCCGCCGGTGCCGCGGCTGAATTTGATAAAGTTGGAGCCGCAATTTTCGTAAGCCGCGGGCAGGCCAAAGGCATACTGCGGCGAGGCCGATACCGTGCCGCCGGCGTTGAACGAATTGGCTTTGAGAAAAACGGCAGAATCGAAAATACCGTCGCCGATGTCGGCAATGGCCAGTTTGATGTGGGAGGTAGCGCAGGGCGTCAGTTGGGTGTGCGCGGTGAGTTTGACCGTCCAGCCGTCGAGCTGGCAATCCAGGATATTGAAGGGTTGCAGGCCGGAGCACTGTGCCGAATAGATGTCGTTGTTGACAAACAGGCCGGCGTTGTTGACGTAATTGACGGTATTAATCGAAATGGGGGTATTGCCGCCCACTACGGCGAGGTTTTCGTTGCCGTTGAAGCCGGGGCCGCTGATGAAAAAGCCGAACACGTCGTTGAATTGCGTACCGACGTATTCGCAATATTCCTCGGAGCCAAACACGAATTCAAACTGCACAAAGTTCGCCGAAGGCGTAAAATCGAATTCGATGATAGATTTGTCGTACTGGTTGCCATTGGTCAGCCAGGCCAGGTCGGGGTCGTCGGGCGAGTTGTTGCCGAAGCCTTCATTGGCATTGGGTTCGCTGTTGGGGCCTTCCACGACGTTGGTGCGGCCGGTGGCCATAATCATGCCCTCCTGGATATTGATACTGCTGGCGCCGTTGGTAAAGGTGCCGCGCGACAGGGCGTTGCCGAACGTACTGACATTGCTTACGCCAAAGCAATTGCCCCCGATAAGCACGTTGGTAATCAGGTCCTGCCCGGTAGCGCCCTGGGTGGTCTGGATCGGCGGCGGCGCCAGTTGGTTGAGAAAATCCTGCTGTGTTTTGGCTGCTTCGGCGCAGGTTTCGCACTTGACCGACAGGTAGAACGGGATAGCGCTGACCTTGTGCGGCGTTGCCGCTTTCAGTTGAAAAACAGCTTCGCTTGTTGTGGCGCTGAACTGGAAAGCGTTGTTTTTTCCCGACAGTTTTTGGGCGCGTAACCCGGCAGCGGGGCTGACGCTGAATTCCGCCTGCTGTCCTTCGGCGGCGCCGACGAACACTACCGTGTACACGTTGCCCGGCTCGAGTTGGGTGATTTGAATGTCGTTGCGGCCGGGCTGGGCTTCCAGCAAAATACGCTGGCGAAACCCTTCAACAGGCGCAACTAGGGCAGCGGTTTGGGCGCCGGCGACCAGCGCAGTGAACAGGAACAAAAAAGAGAACAGGAATTTAAACATAGGTGTCAGGTTAACATGTGATAAAGAACTTGATTTCATCATTACAACGATGTTTGGGAATGTTTGAACTGCAAAAAGATTAAGTCCCCCAAAATTGCTAACCCGCGCTGAAAATCGGGTATAAAATCTTGTAACGATGTCACATTAATTGACTTTCGACGTCCAAAGGGGATACTTTTGTCCCATGAGCGACACCGTACTGGATCAAACTTCAGCCCTCTTGCGCGGCTCCTTCGAACTCGAATCCGCCACCCCGCCCGCCACCGAGGCGGAGCTGCTGGCTGTGCTCACCCACCGCATCGCCGAAATGCTGGAGCGGCAGCCCGATTACCTGATGAGCCTCCTGTATCGGCTCGACGTGCTGGAGGAAAAAATCCGGCCCGTACTCCGCCCCGACGCCGTCGAACCCGCCCCGCTCGGACTGGCCCGCCTCGTGCTCGAACGGCAGAAACAACGCGTCCTGACCAAACTGACCATCAAGCCCGATGCCCTGGAAGGCATGGACGACTGGAGTTGGTAAAATCCTCGAAATTTATCCTGGTTCCAAATTTCATTTTAAACCAAAGCGCTTGTTTGCCCGTTATTGAAAATTAAATTTTGCGATTGGTCGTTTTTCAGCCATTGAGCCGGCTTTCCGGCGGAAACATTTATTTACCTTTGCGCAAATATTTTTCCTAACTAAAATCAACGGGACATACCATGCAATCCAACGGTTCTGCCACCACTCATACCCCCCGCACCGCCCGTGAAGACCGCTATCAGCACCACGATTACTACGGTGTCGACGAGCTGCTCTCGCCCGAACACCTGATCGCCCGCGACGCCGTGCGCGAATGGGTCAAGGCCGAAGTCAGCCCCATCATCGAAGACTACGCCAACCGCGCCGAATGCCCCACGCAATTGTTCAAGGGCCTCGCTGAAATCGGCGCTTTCGGCCCCTCGCTGCCCGCCGAATACGGCTGCGGCGGCATGGACGAGATCGCCTACGGCGTCATCATGCAGGAACTCGAACGCGGCGACTCCGGCGTGCGTTCCATGGCTTCCGTGCAAGGTTCGCTGGTCATGTACCCGATCTACAAATTCGGCTCCGAAGAACAACGCCGCCACTACCTGCCCAAACTGGCCAGCGGCGAAATGATCGGCTGCTTCGGCCTCACCGAACCCGACCACGGCTCCAACCCCAGCGGCATGGTTACCAACGTCAAAGACGACGGCGACGCCTACATCCTCAACGGCGCCAAAATGTGGATCACCAACTCCCCGGTAGCCGATATCGCCGTGGTCTGGGCCCGCCGCGAAGACGGCAAGGTGATCGGCATGATCGTTGAAAAAGGCATGAAAGGCTTCTCCGCACCCGAGATTCACGGCAAATGGAGCCTCCGCGCCTCGATCACCGGCGAACTCGTATTCGAAGACGTCCGCGTGCCCAAAAAGAACGTACTGCCCGAAGTCGTCGGCATGAAAGGCCCGCTCTCCTGCCTCTCCAAAGCCCGCTACGGCATTGCCTGGGGTGTGATCGGCGCCGCGCTCGATTGCTACGACTCCGCCCTCCGCTACTCCAAAGAACGCGTGCAATTCGGCCGGCCCATCGGCGGCTTCCAACTGACCCAGAAAAAACTGGCCGAAATGATCACCGAAATCACCAAGGCCCAACTGCTTACCTGGCGCCTCGGCACCCTCGCCAACGCCGGCAAAGCCACACCCGCACAAATTTCGATGGCCAAACGCAACAACGTCAACATGGCCCTCGAAGTCGCCCGCGAAGCGCGTCAGATTCACGGCGGCATGGGTATCACTAACGAGTACCCGGTCATGCGCCACATGATGAACCTCGAAACGGTGCTGACTTACGAAGGCACCCACGACATCCACCTGCTCATCACCGGTATGGACGTCACGGGGCTCGACGCGTTTAAGTAATGCAGAATGATGAATGATAAATGAGGAATGCTTTTTCAATCGCGTAAATCATTCCTCATTTATCATTTATCATTCATCATTCAACACTTCTGTGCTGTGTTTCATCGAAAAGGGGGCATGAAAAACAGCAGAACAGGCGTTAAAAGGGGAAATTTGACGTAACCAAAAGGGTTAAGCCCGTCTTAAAGGCGGTCGCGAAGGAAATTTCGGCATGGTTTTTCCTTTAAATAATCCTTCGATACGACTTTTCAAAACATCGAACAGCATATGTTTTTTGAGAACAACTTAATCAAATCCGCACTGGCAGGCCTGCTGATGCTCCCGCTGGGTATCGCTGCGCAGGAAAGTGTCGTGATCAAGCTCGTCAACCCCTCGTTTGAAGATCTCCCCAAATGTTGCGAAGCCCCCGCGGGCTGGTACAATTGCGGTAACGCCAACGAAACGCCGCCCGATATTCAGCCCGGCACCTTCTCCGTCACCAAAGCCCCCAGCCACGGCGAAACCTACGTAGGCCTCGTCGTTCGCGACAACGATACCTGGGAGGGCATCGCCCAGCGCCTCAGCCGTCCGCTCGAAGCCAATAAGTGCTACGAATGGAATCTGGACGTGTGCCGTGCCGAATTGTACCTGAGTTTCAGCCGCACCACCGGCGAACAGGTCAATTACGTGACGCCCGCCAAACTCCGCATCTGGGGCGGCATGGGCTACTGCGACAAACGCGAACTGCTCTACGAAACAGCTCTTATCACCAATAACCGCTGGATTACCACCACGATGCGCCTCCAGCCTAAAACGGAAGGACTGTCGTTCATCTTTGTCGAAGCGTATTTCAAAACGCCTACGCCTTTCCCCTACAACGGCAACATCCTGATCGACAACGCCTCGCCCATCCGCGAAGTGCCTTGCGCCCAGAAACCGCCCGTGGCGGCGCTGCCCACCAATCAGCCCAAAACGGTGCCCCGCCAACCTACGCCGGGACCGGTGAAAACCACCCCGACCACCCCTAAACCGCGCACCGACACCACTACCAAGTCGCCCGCCACCCCGGTAGTGGTCACCAACAAAATGGACCGCAAGAACCTCAAAAAAGGCTCCATCATCCGGCTCAATAACATCTACTTCGACGCCGATAAATACGACATCACCGACCGTAGTCTGCCGGCCCTCGAGGAGATCTACAACTTCCTCTCCAGCAACCCCGACGTATCGGTCGAAATCGGCGGCCATACCAATAGCCGACCAAGCGAAGATTTTGCCAATACCCTCTCCACCAGCCGCGCCAAAGCCGTGGCCGACTGGCTCGTCGGAAAAGGCATCGCGGCCAACCGCGTACAGTTCAAAGGTTATGGCAAAAAATACCCCATCGAGTCGAACTACACCGAGGAGGGGCGTATGAAGAATCAGCGCGTTGAGATCAAAATATTGAGTATCAACGGGTAGGGCGTCCGGACGCTTTACAAAAAGAGGTCGTCGCACTCGGTATGTGCGACGACCTCTTTTGTTTTTATTCAAAAAGCCTACTCAACTCACAAACGATGCACATACGCCACCCCCAACATAACGGAACGCACACTCGCATCCACATTGTCGTGGGTCGTAAAATCTTCCAGACCCTGCTGCATACGCCCCTCTACCCGCAAGCGGCTGGCGGCGTCCAGGGTAAACTCGTAGCCCAGCCCCCAGTCGAACGAAGCCAAATTGCGCCGGTAAAAGCCTTCTTTCAGATCGACGACCGAAGTCAAACACTTCCTTTCGCCATTTTCAGTCACGCAGCCCTTCACCCGCGCCCTGCCGAGGTAAGCTGTCGTGGCGCCGCCCATGAGGTACAACGAGCGCAGTTTTTTTACGGGAAAAACTTCCACCAGCAGACTGCCCTCCCAATACTGATATCGTTCGCGGTACACGCCGGAACTCGTCATATCGGAAAATTCGAGGTCGTCGATTTTATTCGACTTCATCTGGGTGGCGAGTTCGGCCCGGAGGCCTATCCAGGGGGCAAATTTGATGCCGCCCAGGGCGCCGAATCGCCAGCCCACGGCCGGTTGGTAATCGATGTCTGTGTCGAGCGAACGGATATGCCATTCCCAAAAGGAGAGGTTGGCGCTGCCCGAAAGGCCGAAATATCCTTGTGAAAAAACGGGGGTGAACCCGAAAAGGAACAAAAGCGGGAACAGGTGTTTCATTGTGACCAATATTTTGAATGAATGGAATTTGTAACAGTGGCCAAAATACGCAGGAGATCGGCTGTCGGGATCAAATTGTGCCGGAGATGGGACCCGACAGCCGTATAGTTTGCTCAATTTAATTTAACGGCCTTTGCCGAACGCCATGCATCATCGCCTTGTCGCCACTGAAGCCAATAAACACCGGCTGGCCAGGAAGCCGAAGGGAGGTCAAAGTTTCTTGCCCGTTTAGGTCAAAAACACCCATTTGCCTGCCCAGGCCGTCGAAAATACGCAATTCGGCGGCCGTATCGGGCAAATCGATGTGCAAATTGGCGCTGAAAGGATTGGGGAATATTTTCCAGTCCGCAGTTTCCTCCGGCGCGCCGGCGTCCAGGGCTTCCGCGACAAAATCATACACCACCGTGCTGTCGGGGTAGTACACGAAAAACTTGTCATTCAGGCCCTCCTGATGGTCGAGTCGAGCCTGTCGGGCGCCCGGAAAATTGTACAGCAGCGTACCGTCGGCGCGAAACACAGCGACGCTCGTCGTTCCCGGCGCCGAAAGGTAACTGAACCAGAATTCCAGTTGGCCGCTTGCCGAAAAGCGCTGGCGGGCTACACCTTCGTACCAGAAATTGGTGTATCCGGGCGGCGCCTCAAAAGTCTGAATCACCTGAAAATCTGCATTATAACACAACAATGTGCTGTCGGTGTACACCGCCTGGGTGAGCAAAACTTCTTCGTTCTGCCCGATCAGCCAGCGGCTTGCCTGCCCGGGCGCCGTGCCCAGTACGTTCAGGGTTTGCGGGTCGCGCAATTGGGTTTCGAGGGTGTTGGGGGCGGTATAATGTACCACGGCAAGGTAGTCGGGCCGGCCCGGCAGGGTATTGATCACGGCATAAAAACAGGGCATTTCGAAAAGGCTCTGCCCGTCTTCGCGAAGGATGCGGCAGCGGCGCTGGTTCAAACCCTCGGATTCCCAGCTGAGGCCGAAGAATTCGTACAGGCTGTCGGCGTTGAAATAAGTCTGGGACACCTGGTCGAGGTACTGGAATTGCGAAAAAGGCAGACTGACCGTGTGGAGCAGGTTGTGGCTGGCGTCGAAAAAATGAAAGCCGTCGAAACCGCCGTAGGCTTTGTGCGCAACGTATCGCTCGCCGCCATATTCGAACCAGCGCCTTCTGACGACCTGCTGGTACCCGTAATTGTGCTCCATTGCCATGCCGGGCAGTCCCCAGACGGTCGAGCCGGTCAGCAGTTTAAGCGGCTGGCCGGGCAATTCCAGCCATTTGCCGGCGCCCGGCAGGTTGATCGGGGCACTGTTTTCGTCTTCGAGCCGCGCGCCGAAAACATCTTCCCCGTCGGCAGCCCAGCCGTAGATCACGTCGAGGTCGGGGTCCGAATCGAGCCGGTTTTCCGACAACAAATGAAATCCGCAACTGATGTACGAGTTGCCGGCGTCGGTCAGGTATTTGTTTTTATAAAAACTGTGGTCGCCGTGAAACAGGGTCACCCTGCAGGAATCGTCGAGTACGTACGTTTCGCCGGCCGCATCGAGTATGATTCGGCTGAGCGACGGCGAGGGATAGCGGTGTTCCCGTTGCAACTGGGCGTAGGCGTTGAAAATGGAACAAAGAACAATTGCGAGAAGAAGGAAGGATCTGGACATTGTGAATGAGGTATGAGAAGGTGAACGAATCGTTTTTTCATTGATTCATCAAAATAGCAAAGCGTTGTATGGCCCGGCCGGGGCGCCTGGCATTTGCCATTCGATGACAAAATAAAGCGCTTTGCTCCGCCAATTCGTCACTACTTGACGATATTGATGGAAAGAATGACCTGTTTTACCAATATTTACTGTCAATTTTACAGCCACAGCCCTCCGAATCGGGATTGGTCAAAAATTTGCCAGCCAGTCGGTATTCACAAGATCCCGATATTCCTCCCCTAAAAAAGAACTGATTTACGACGCATGACGTACGATAATTTCACTGTTAAAGCCCAGGAGGCCATCCTTCAGGCGCAACAAATCGCCGCTGGTTACGAACAGCAAAACGTCGACACGGCGCACCTGCTCAAAGGCTTACTTGCCGTCGACGACAGCATTACCGACTTCCTGTTGAAAAAAGCGGGCGTTAACATGTCCCGTTTTGAACAAGACCTCGACAAACTGGTCTGGGAGACGCCTCGTGTACAGGGCTCCGACAAGCAGTACCTCACCAACGAGGCCAACAAGGCAGTCTCCGCCGCCAAAAGTTTATTGAAAGAATTCGGCGACGAGTACATTTCCATCGAACTCATGGTGCTTGGTATCGCCAAGGGAGCCGACAAAACCGCCCGGCTGCTGCGCGAAAACGGCGCTACCTTCGAAGTGCTCAGCACAGCCGTTAAAGAACTGCGCAAAGGCCGCAAAGTGACGGAACAAAGCACCGAAATGGTATTCAATGCCTTGCAGAAATACGCCGTCAACCTCACCGAAATGGCGGAAAGCGGCAAACTCGACCCGGTGATCGGCCGCGACGAGGAGATTCGCCGCGTACTCCACATTCTGAGCCGCCGCAAGAAAAACAACCCGGTCATCATCGGCGATCCCGGCGTGGGCAAAACGGCCATTGTTGAGGGCATTGCCTGGCGTATCATCCGCCACGACGTGCCCGAAAATCTGCAATCCAAAAAGATCTTTTCGCTCGATATGTCGGCCCTCATCGCCGGCGCCAAGTACAAGGGCGAATTTGAAGAACGCCTCAAAGCCGTCATCAAGGAGGTCGTCGACTCCAACGAACAGGTCATTCTGTTTATCGACGAAATCCACACCCTCGTGGGCGCAGGCGGCGGCCAGGGCGCCATGGATGCCGCCAATATCCTCAAACCGGCCCTCGCCCGCGGCGAATTGCGCACCATCGGCGCTACGACACTCGACGAATACCAGAAATACTTCGAATCCGACAAAGCCCTCGAACGCCGCTTCCAGTCGGTATACGTCGACGAACCCAGTCTCGAAGACACCATCTCCATCCTGCGCGGCATCCGGGAGAAGTACGAGAACTACCACAAGGTACAGATTCTCGACGAGGCCGTGATCGCCGCCGCCGAACTCTCGCACCGCTACATTACCGAACGCAAACTGCCCGACAAGGCCATCGACCTGATCGACGAGGCCGCCGCCAAACTGCGCCTCGAACTGGATTCGGTGCCCGAAGAGATCGACGAACTCGACCGCAAACTGCGCCAGCTCGAAATCGAGCGCGAAGCCATCAAGCGCGAAAACGACGAGCGCAAACTCACGGCCATGAACAAGCAGATCGAGGACCTGCGCGAAAAACTCGACGGCCTGCGCACCAAGTGGCAATCCGAAAAAGAGGTGGTCGAATCCATTCAGACGGCCAAACAAAAACTCGAAGAACTCCAGATCCGCTATCAGCGCGCCGAACGCGAAGGCAATCTCGAGGAAGCGTCGAAAATCAAATTTGACGACATCCCCAAACAGGAAGCCTTCCTCAAAGTTGCCGAAGAAAAACTCGCCGGGCTGGCGCCTGAAAACCGTATGACCACCCAGACGGTCACCGCCAACGACGTTGCCGACGTGGTGGCGCGCTGGACGGGCATTCCGGTTTCCAAAATGATGCAGTCGGAGCGCGAGCGCCTGCTGCACCTCGAAGCCGAGTTGCACAAACGCGTCATCGGCCAAAACGAAGCCGTGGAAGCCGTGTCGGACGCCATCCGCCGCAACCGCGCGGGCCTGAGCGACCCCGACAAGCCCATCGGCTCCTTTATCTTCTGCGGCCCCACCGGCGTAGGCAAAACCGAGTTGGCCAAGGCGCTTGCCGAGGTGTTGTTTGACGATGAAAAAGCCATCACCCGCATCGACATGTCGGAATACCAGGAACGCCATGCCGTGAGCCGGCTCGTGGGCGCACCGCCCGGTTACGTGGGCTACGACGAAGGCGGTCAGCTGACCGAAGCCGTCCGCCGGCGCCCGTACTCCATCGTGCTGCTCGACGAGATCGAAAAAGCGCACCCCGACGTGTTCAACATCCTGCTTCAGGTACTCGACGACGGTCGCCTGACCGATAACAAAGGGCGCACCGCCAATTTTAAAAATACGATCATCATCATGACCTCCAATCTGGCTTCCGACAAGATCATGGAAGCGTTCGAGGACTTTGACAGCATACCCGAAAAGCGCCAGCACGAGGTGTTCGAGACGGCCAAATCGGAGGTCATGGACGCCCTCAAGCAAAACCTGCGGCCCGAGTTTCTCAACCGCATCGACGAGGTGATCGTATTCCACCCACTGCAAAAAGACCAGGTGGGCCTCATCCTCGACATTCTCCTGAAAGACATCCGGGAAATGCTCGAACGCCAGGAGCTCTCCCTCGAGGTCAGCAAACCGGCAGCCAAACTGATCGTCGAGCATGGTTTCGATCCGCAATTCGGCGCCCGCCCGCTCAAACGCACCTTGCAGCGCGAACTGGTCAATGAACTGGCCAAACACGTACTGGCCGGCGATTACGTCAAGGGCGACACTGTGCTGATCGACGTCGACGCGGCTGGGCTGGTCTTCGGCCGGAAGATGATGATGAACGGGAAAGAGGTGGTGACAAAATCGCTGTAGCGCCGACCTGTAGCGCCGACCTCCAGGTCGGCGAGTCTGAGAGCGGCAATGCCCCGCGATTGCCAGCCAATGCTCCGATCGTGGGACGATTGCCGGCTTATCCGAAGAGGTATTGCATGGAGCAGTATAGCCTAATCGCGGGATTTTTCTGCTCGTAACAGCGCCGACCTGTAGCGCCGACCTCCAGGTCGGTGCTGCTGAGAGCGGCAGTGCCCCGCGATTACCAGCCAATGCTCCGATCGTGGGACGATTGCCGGCTTATCCGAAGAGGTATTGCATGGAGCAG
>JADZFP010000178.1 GCA_020849825.1 Saprospiraceae bacterium | reverse complement strand
GAGAGGGGGAGAGCGCGCCCGGGTTGCTATCGACTCCCCCTCTCCTTTGGAGAGGGGGCCGGGGGGGGAGGCCGGGGGTGAGGCCATCCAGCAGCGGATGCCCTACAAACTCCACGTCCATGCCGTATTTCTGATAAAAGCCCTGTTCGAAGGGCAGGATAACCAGCATTTTATCCACGTCACGTTTGATGGAATGTACCCTTGAGGTATGCCAGGCCCATATCTGGGGCGATATGTAATAGATGACTTTAATGCCCTGTTTTTTTGCCCATTTAGCCATCCTGAGATTAAAACCGGGGTAGTCGATCAAGACCAATGCATCGGGTTGAAATTGCAGAATGTCTTTCTTGCAGAAGTCCAGATTGCCCAGAATGGTGCGCAAATTCGTCAGCACCTCCCAAAATCCCATAAATGCCAGGTCGCGGTAATGCTTTACCAGGGCGCCCCCGGCGGCTTCCATCAGGTCGCCTCCCCAGACGCGGCAATGCAAGGAGGGCTCCTGGGAATACAGCGCTTTCATCAAATTGGATCCGTGTAAATCACCCGACGCTTCGCCGGCAATAATGTAAAGTTTCATAAGAATATCGATCTGTGCGTGGGGATGAGCTAAGGACGGGGTTTTCGCCGGGCGCACAAAAAAACGCGGCTGCCGGGTTTCGGCAGCCGCATTGTATGGGCCAAAAGATCAAGGATTGATTACTTCACTACGATCCACTGCATTTGAGCCATACCGGCTTTTCCTTGCAGTACTACGCGGTAGCTGCCGGAGTTGTAACGGGCGGCGTCGAGGTTGATGACATGCTGGCCGGCAACGAGATCGCCCAGAATACGGCTTTCCACGAGGGCGCCGTCCATGCCGTACACCAGCATGGTGAGGGCTTCCGGCTGATCCAGATTGATACGAACTTCGGCGCTGGTGCGGGTCGGGTTCGGCTGGATAGCGAAGTTGGACAGCGAGCTCAATTCTTTCGTGCCGGTGGTCACGGCGAAGTTGACGTTGTCCATCCAGAGGTTGTTGCCGTAGCCGCTCTGGCCTTTGAAACGAACCATCACTTCCACGCCGGCATAGGCGCTCAGGTCAATGGATTCGGTAATCCAGTCATTTTCGGTCGGTACGAAGCTGTTGGCGGAGGGATCAGCCGTGGCCAGGTCGTCGCCTTCTTTGTTGTAAACGGACGTCCAGGTTGAGCCGCAGTTGGTCGACACCTCGATGATCAGGCGGTCTTTGAACACATCGGCGCCGCTTACGTAGTAGGCGTAGGCATAGTCGAAGTTGAGCGTCGCGCTGATTGCATTGCTGAGGTCAATCTTCGGCATGTACATTTCGAGCGTACCCGACTGGATGGAATAGAAATTGGCCACCAGGGAAGCGTCGCTGGAACCGTAGGCGCCAAAACCGCCGGTTACCTGTTGCCACACGGCGCCGGTGCTGGTGGGTTTCAAGGCCCAGCCGGCAGAGGGGAACGTGGATTCAAAGTCGTCAGAAACCGGCGGATTGAAGGCTTCGTAGAAAGTATTCACCGTGATCGTACCGGAAGCGTCTACCTGGTTAATTTGCGTACCGTTGTTGGTGGAGGCGATAAAGATATTGATCAGGTGTGTGCCAGGCGAGGTGAAAGAAACTGCCGGCAGCGAAACGGCCGTCGTCAGGTTGGCATTCAGGTTGCCCGTCCAGGTGTAGGTGCTCCAGGGGCCGTCGTCGACGCGGTACTGGATGTCAGCCGAAGTCAGCGGCTGGGTACCTACGTTTTTCAGGTTGAAAGAAGGAGCGATGTTGTCTTCACAGATGAGTTTGTAACCGGCAGCGGCGCTGAGGCTCACTTTGGCGAAGTTGCCGCCGGGGATCGTCGTGTTCGGTTCGGAGACTTCCGACTGCCATACTTCTTTGCTGTCATCGTCTTGCAGCCAGGCGACTACTTCTACTTCGTTCAGGTTGTAGTAGTTGGCCAGCTGCCAGCTGAAATTGTAGGTTTTGGTTTCGCCTGCTGCAAAAGCGCCTGTAGCCGTACCGTCGGCGTCGGGCAGCATTTTGCGCATAACATTGGTGAATTCCTTTTCACCGTTGGAGCCGGGAGCGGCAGCAAAGATGATTTCGCGTTCAGCAACAGCCACGCGCAGTTTGAGGTTGCCGGACAAGGCCGCGTCGGAGGTTACGTTTACCGTAACGTTCACCGTTTTGAAGTCGGCAGAAAGCGAGTGCGTCAGCGTCATCGTCACCGGCGTCAGGGTGTTGTACGCTGCCTGGATATCGCTGGCGGAATAGCCGCCGGGCACACCGAAGTTAACACCGTTTTCGATGCCGTTCGGCACGCCGCTTACACCGTAGTAAGCAACACGCGGATCAACATCGGCTTTGGTCTGGTTGTACATCGGGTCGAAGCCCGGCCACCAAACCTGATATTTGAGCGGGGTAACAAAGTCGGCATTGGCTGCGAGCGTAGCGTTGAAAGCCGGGTTGTTGGCTGCGCAGGGGCCGCAGGAAGCATTGGTGAACTCTTCCACCATAACACGGCGGTTGTGCTGCGCATAAGCGGTCAACGACAGGCCGAAAGCCAAAGTCAACAGAAGTGCAAGTTTCTTCATGGAGAACTGTAGATTGGTTAAGTTTGCGAAAATGAGAAGGATACGGTTCAAGTTCGCCTCTTTGTATAAACGAGGCAGTATGCAAATGTATTAACACATATCGGGTTGCCTGCCATTTTGAAAAAAAATGTCGATTCGCGACAATTCATTTTTCTCAAAACATGTGATAAAACGGCAGCGGTTGGAACTTGACTTGCTATAAATTGTTTGAGGGGGCAAACCCGGTTTACTACAGGATTGTTTCCAGACCCATATTTTTGCCCCTTATATTGATTTTGATATGCTATTTGAGCCCAAAGACGTTTTTCAAAAACTGGAGTTCGACAAGGTGCTGGCCTTGCTGGAAAAAGAAGCGCTTACACCATTGGCGGCACAGGAACTTGCCGCACTCACCCCGTTCCAGCGTTTTGAAGAAATTGACCAACGCCTGCGCGAAACCCGGGAATTCAAACTCGCCCTTGAAAAAAACGATCGGTTCCCGCTGGATGCCTACGCCGATATTCGTCCCGATCTGCGCATGCTGGACATCGAAGGCTATACTCTTTCGGCTGAATCTTTCCAGGCAATTCTCCGTATCCTGCTGATTGTCAGGGATATTTTTAAATATTTTGGCGGCGGACCTAAAAAAGAGATCTACCCCAAACTGTACGAAATTATCCGACCGCTTTCGTTCGACGAAGGCCTGATTAAAGCAATCCTGGCTGTTTTCGACGAAAAAGGCGATATCCGACCCGATGCCTCGCCCGAATTACAGCGCATCCGCCGCGAAATGCAGCATAAACTGCGCGAACTGGATTCCCGCTTCCGCCAGATTATTCAGGAGTACCGCGCCAAAGGCTGGCTGTCCGACACCCCCGAAACCTTCCGCAACAACCGCCGCGTACTGGCTGTGCCGGCCGAACACAAACGCAAAGTTCGGGGTATCATCCACGACGAATCCGATACCGGCCGAACCGCCTTTATCGAACCCGACGCCATCGTTGAAATTAATAACGACCTGTTCGACCTCGAACTGGAAGAACGCCGGGAAATATTCCGCATCCTGAAAGCACTCAGCGAACAACTTCGCCCCTACGGCGAACTTCTGCACCATTACCTCGACGCGCTCATCCGCTTCGATGTGATTCAGGCCAAAGCCCGCCTGGCCATGGCGCTGCGGGCCAACATGCCTATAGTAAAGGAGAAACCGGTGATTGGCATCCGCAAAGGCTACCATCCGCTGCTTTTTCTAAAGAACAAAACGCTGGGCCGCAAAACCATTCCATTCGACCTTCGCCTCAATGCCGAAAACCATATCCTGATCCTCTCCGGCCCCAACGCAGGCGGCAAGTCGGTGGCGATGAAATCGGTCGGACTTCTCCAGATCATGGTGCAATGCGGCCTGCTTGTCCCGGTGCACGAATTGAGCGAATTCGGCATTTTCAGACAGTTTTTTGCCGACATTGGCGATCAGCAAAGCCTCGACGACGACCTGTCGACCTACTCTTCCCGCCTGCAAAACGCCAGGGTGTTTTTGGAAAAAGCCACACCGCAAACCCTCGTCCTGATCGACGAAATGGGCAGCGGAACCGACCCCAAGCCGGGCGGAGCCATCGCCGAAGCCGTGCTGCGCGCCCTGCACCGCAAAGGAGTGTATGCCGTAATCACGACGCACTATTCCAACCTCAAAGTATTCGCGTTCCGGACCCCGGGTATCCTGAATGCCAATATGAATTTTGATAAAGACAGCCTGTCGCCGACCTACGAACTCCGCGTGGGCCGACCTGGCAGCAGCTACGCTTTCGAAATCGCCGCCAAAAACCAGTTGCCCAAAGAACTGATCGACTATGCCCGTCAACGCTCAGGTAGCGAAACAGCCGTCGATGATATTCTCATCGAGTTGCAGCGCGAAAAACAGGAACTTGAAGAAAAACTGCGCGCCCTGTACGAAAAAGAGCAGTCGCTCGATCGCCTGATCAAAACCTACGACAGCTTGCACAGCGACCTGGAAGTGCGCCGCAAACGACTCAAACTCGAACAAAAAGAGTTCGAACTCCGCCAAAGCGCCAACACTTCGCGGGAAGTGGAGAAACTGATCCGGCAATTGCAATCCGAAAAAAACCTCGACAAAGCCAAACAGGTCGCCGCCCAGCTCCGCCAGGACCGCGCCGAAAAAGCCCGTCAGGTCGACGACGTAAATGCCGAAGTAGTGCGTCTTGAAGAAAAAAATGCACCCTCGGCCGCTGCCCGGCCGCTAGCGCCCGGCGATTTTGTCCGCCTGCGCGCCGGCGGCGCTACGGGCCGGATCGAAAGTATCAAAGGACAAAAAGCCATTGTGGAACTCGGCGAGCTAAAAGTCACTGTACTCCTGCGCGATCTGCATCCCGCGGCCGAACCCTTGCGCCAAACGGCGTCTATAGGCAACACAGATCTGCAAAAAAACGCCACTTTCGACGCAAAACTCGATCTGCGCGGCATGTCGAAAGACGAAGCCATGAAAGTCATTGAACGTTTTGTCGACAACGCCCTGCTGGCCAATGCCAATTCGCTGCGCATCCTGCATGGCAAAGGAGACGGGATTCTGAGGAGAGTTGTGCGGCAAAAATTACGCGAATACGGCGGCAATATTGCCCAGGTATACCACCCGGAGCAAAACGAAGGCGGCGATGGCGTGACTATTGTTGAACTGGCCTGACTCAGCGCCTGTTCCACCTCCAGTCCAGCATTTTGATAAAATAGCCGCCTACTACCGATCTGGCACGAAAACCCACGGCACGGCCGTCGGTCGTTTCATGCCAGTCGGAAAGAGGTACCCGATCGGGCGTTTCCATGGCAAATTTGTGCACCGGCAGGATAAAAAATCCAAAATCCTCCCTCGTATCAGCCAAAGTCGCCGTCCAGAGAATCCAGTCGGACTTGGTGTAGCCGCGTCGGTTGTCGAGCGGAAGGCCGTAAGTCTGTTGTTGGCCGGCGTAATACTTCAGTTCTTTCTGATACAGTTCGTTCGGAAAAAGGCCGAGTCCGAGCAGCTTGTCCCATACCAGATTGTATTTCTGGCTCCAGGTGTTTTTTTGCCCGAAAGCAAGGGCGTAATGGTCGCCATCGGCAGCCAGTTTTTGCCATTGGGCAGCGTAAGCGGCTGCCAGGGAACGGTACTTGTCGGCCGTGTCCTTTTCGCCCAGGTCGGCGGCCATTTGGGCGTAAGCGCCCAGGGCGACTATGGCTTTTACCGAAAGATTGGCGTTGCGGGCCAGATGTCCGGCAAAGTCGTCAGTACACAATTGGTTAGCAGGGTCAAGTCCTTCTTTTTCAAGATATTGCGCCCATTGGCTCAATACCCGCCAGTGTTGTCGGGCATAATCCGGCTTGCCCTCCGCTTTCACGATAGCCGCCGTCAGAATGATCAGATTGGCGCTTTCTTCCACCGGCATATCGGCCGGATACGTTTGGCCGTTGGCCAGCGGATAGGTGCCGAGATCGTGGGGCGCAAAGGGCTTGGTCCATTTTCCACGCTCCACGTAGTAAAAAATGCCGTTCAACATGCCTTTGAGCAAATCCGGATTGTAGCAGAGATACAACGGGGCCGAAGGATAGGTCACATCCACGGTTCCGATAGAACCGTTGGAGAAATTTTCCTTGCTCAAAAAAAGGAGTTCACCATTCGGGCCGCGCACGATTTTATGGGCTGCAATCGATTGCCGGAACGCCAATACGCACAATTCCGGATACGGCTCACCACCTGCGGCCAACGCATCCCGGTACAATTGAACGTCGAAGCGATCGCAGCGTTCCAGTAGGCGCGGATATTCCCGCAGGCCGTTTTTTAACAAGGTCAGCATCTCCACGCCCCCACCCTGCTTCCACCAGGGCAGGCAATTTTGGCCAAAAAACTGCGCCGAATACTGGTCGTCGTAAGCCAACGCCACGAGCGTCTCGCGGGGCAAATCGCTGCCCACCAGACTGTAATCGACAAAAGTGTTGAGAAAAAGTGAACGCCCGGATGCCGTATCGGAACCGACCAACACGCCTGCGTTGACGAAAAAGGGCCAGATCGTTTTGGCTTCACCTACGCTTTGCCGGGTGTCGGGTCCGGATGCGACAAACACATGTCCCCAATCGATGCGCACATCGTCGCCCGAGCGCCGCAGCACTGGCTGAGACTGCGTGCCGGCCCGCAAATAGTTGATTTGCATACTGTTGCGGGCCGCCGCCGAAACCGGCTGAATCGTTTCGTTTACGGCCAGATCGGTGGATACGCCAAAATACAACTGCACCTTATGTGCGTCACCGTCTTCGGAACGCACGGAAAACCGGACATAAGAGAGCGGGCGGGCGCACAATTCCAGGTCTTGCGGCAACAGCGGGGAAAGAAAATCGACGTGCAGTCCGACCGGACCGCACTGAAAATAGTAATTGGTTTGGGTGGCGGTCATCCAGCGGTTCATTTGCACGGCGGGCAGTGTCGAAACGCCGGCGGGGCGAGTAGCCAGGCCAAAATCGAGAAAACCCAGTCCGCCCGTATTCGTCACGTGTACGGCCAGCAGGTTGCCTTTGGGCTTTAGCAGCGTTTTCCATTTAGCCTTGATTTCGATGCTTTGGTACGAGTTGGCGCAGCAATTGCCGGCGAAGATTTTTGTCCCGTTGAGAAAAACCTCAACATCGTCGTCGTAGCGTATCCGGAGATAAAGGTTGTTGAGCGATTGCAGGGTCGGCAGATCAAAACTTCTGCGCACCCAGATTTCCTTTTCCGTCCAGGGTGTTGCCGGATTCTGCTCTGGGGTACCGAATTGAGCGGGGCCGGCGGACCATTTTCGATCGTCGAAAACGGGCTGCGTCCAGAGCGCGCTGCGCGGCGCAATCGTCGTAAAACGGCCGGTCCATGAAGATTCCGAAGCGGTTGGCAGCACTGTTTCCAGCGGAACATCCGGCCGCCCCATGAAGCGGTAGGTTTTGCCGTCGACCCTCAACATGCCTACCAATGGATGTTCGCTGCCGGTCCAGTGGCGGGTGGGCGATGCAAAAAGGGTGTCGTCGAACGACCAGACGCTGAAATACGGATCATTGACGAGCAAGGGATAAGCCGGCGCGCGTTGTACCTGGGCAAACGGCGAAAGGTGCCCTAATGCGGCCATACAAAGAAGAAGGATGCGATTCATGGCGGAAAAGAATGGCTTGTGGAGTGTAAAGCAATGAAAAAAGGCGATTTCAACCGAGGTTGAAATCGCCTTTGTGGCCACAATTATTTAAAAACCGGCAGATCAGGCCAGTTTAATCGACTTGTCGAGGTAAACGTCCTGAATGGCATTGAGCAGTGCCACACCTTCCTTGACGGGCTTTTGGAACGCTTTACGACCGGAAATAAGCCCCATGCCGCCTGCGCGCTTGTTCACCACGGCCGTGATAACGGCCTCCTGCAGGTCGGTGGCGCCTTTGGATTCGCCGCCCGAGTTGATGAGGCCTACTCGGCCCATGTAGCAGTTGGCCACCTGGTAACGGCAAAGGTCGATCGGGTGATCGCTGCTGAGTTCGGAGTAAACTTTGGGGTGGGTTTTACCAAAATTGATGGCCGTGTAGCCGCCGTTGTTGGTCGGCAGTTTTTGTTTGATGATATCGGCCTGAATCGTCACGCCCAGGTGGTTGGCCTGGCCGGTGAGGTCGGCGGCAGTGTGGTAATCAACGCCGTCTTTTTTGAAACTGTTATTGCGCAGGTAGCACCACAGAATGGTGGCCATGCCCAGTTCGTGCGCCAGTTCGAAAGCCTCGCTCACTTCCTGGATTTGGCGGCTGCTTTCATCGGAGCCGAAATAAATGGTGGCCCCGACGGCTACGGCGCCCATATCCCAGGCATTTTTGACGGAGCCAAACATGATCTGGTCAAACTTGTTGGGATAGGAAAGAAACTCGTTATGGTTGATTTTGACCACAAACGGAATTTTGTGGGCGTATTTGCGCGCAACGGAGCCCAATACGCCATAGGTGGAAGCCACGGCATTGCAGCCGCCCTCGATAGCGAGCCGGACGATGTTTTCCGGGTCGAAATAGGCCGGGTTCGGGGCAAAAGACGCGCCGGCAGAGTGTTCGATGCCCTGATCGACGGGCAAGATGCTCACATATCCGGTATTGGCCAGGCGGCCGGTACCGAGAATTTGCTGGAGGCTGCGCAGGGTTTGCGGATTGCGGTTGGAACCCGCCCAACTCTCGTCCACGTGGTTGCGCGAAGGGACGTGCAGTTGTTTTTTGTCGATGGTGCGGCACTCGTGTTCAAGGTAGTAAGCAGCCTTGTCGCCGAGCAGCCCGACAATTTTAGCATTCGCCATTTGGAAAATACAATTTGGTTAGAGAAATAAAATTTGGCTAAATTAGTTGCAAAGATAAAACAACAACCCTTGTAGCCAATTTTTATTTGTCTCAAATCTCAAAAGCCGTAGGTAAAAGCGAAGCGATAGAGCAAGGGGTTTTCGTCCCACAAGGTGTTGCTGTTGTCGATGTCGTTGGCGATTGCGAAGTTGTACATAACGCTGATTTCGGTACCGGGGCCGCCGCTGCCATTCGAGAAATTGTAGCCGATTCCGGCGTATTGATTGAAGCGCGATACTGTGCGTTTCAGGATTTTGGTACCGACCTGTTCGTAGGGGTCCTGGCGCCAGCTGTTCGACAATTCACCCTGAAGGAAAAAGCCTTTGAAGGCCCTGCAACGCAGAAACGCGCCGGCTTCGGTATCGAACAAGGCTACGGCGCGGGCGCCGGGGATTTTGAGTGAAGTAAAGGTGAAGGAAACCCTTGGGCCGGCCGACAAAGGTCCCCAAAACTTGTAACCGACCATGGGCGCCAAGCCCACGCCGAATGCGTTCTGGCCATTGAAGGCATTAAAGCCGAGGTTGAGACTACCGCCATACCAAAGTTTGGAAGCAAACCCGGTGGCGCGGGGTTCTTCGCGCTCGCCCCGGTCGGGGCCGCGGTAGGAGCGGTCGTCGTCTTGCGCCTGGATGGCGGTGATGCCCAGCAGGCAAAGGAAGAGAGCAAAAAGGCTTTTTTTAAGCAGCATGAGCAGGACAAGGTTGTGTCATAAAAAAGGAGCTGGCAAAGGTATGCGTTGTGATCGAGCCGAACCAGACAAGGCGCCAGGATTCAAATATCCCTGTAACGAAATCCTTCCGAAGGGGTTGCGCACTCGACTGAACAAACGTCCGTTATTTGCACAATCATGCAATTTTTATACGGTTTGGTAAATGAATTATGCACAAATAGTACTTTCGCGTGCTGAAAAATACCTATCCGGTTTTATTCCGGGGCCCTCCCGGTTGTCCCATTTCCGATACAGGTAATCCTCCCCCTACATTCGTATTTTCCTCATTATTATTAAACTACAATCCAGACCATGCTTTGTCGTTTACGTCTGTTTTGCTGTTGGCTCCTGACCCTTGTGTTTCTTGCCGGAACGGGTCAACTGACGGCACAAAATTTTTCAGGTGAGAAGGTTGAGTATACCTCTCTGAGCCTGAAAAAGAAGTTTACCAGTTGGGAAGTTTTCAGCATCGATGCCGAGCCTATCCACGAAGCTGCGAAGAGTACCATGTTCAACCCGGCGCCTATTTCTCTTCAACTGGACGGGCACGATTGGACGTTTTATTTGTCGCCCAGCCGGGTATTGTCCGAAAACTACCATTTGCAGGTCGTTAGCGACGATGGCATTCAGTACATCACCCCTACGGAACAAAAAGCGTTCTTTGGCTTCGAAGTAGGGAGTAACGGGCATGTCCGTTTGACGCTCGACAACGACTTTATCTACGGTTTTGTTGAAAAAAACAACGAAACCTGGTACATCGAACCGCTGTGGTATCTCGACCAAAACGCGCCGTTTGGGCTTTACATCGTCTATCCTGCCAGCGCGGTGATTCATACCGATGAAAACAAATGTGCCCTGCGGGAAGCCAACGAAGAATTTCAGCATATTCAGGACCAGATCCAAAACGAACCCGAAGAGTTGGTCGCCGATGCCATGGCCTGCTACGAAGTCGATCTGGCTATCGCCTCCGACTGGCTGATGTTTGACAAATACGGCTCTGTTGACGCCGTTGAAAACCACAATATTGGCGTTATCAATAACGTACAGACCAATTACACCGGCGTATTCAACCACGACCTGGAATTTGTGATCGTAACCCAGTTTGTCGTTACGAGCCAGAACAGCGACCCCTGGACGACCTCGACCAATGCCGGTACTTTGCTCGACAGTTTTACGGCCTGGGGCAATGCAGGCAACTTCGGCGTCACGTTCGACGTCGGCGAACTCTGGACCGACCGCGATTTTAACGGCGGCACCATCGGTATTGCATGGCTGGGCGGCGTTTGCAACAGTATCAAATACCATTGTCTTCAGGACTTCAGCAACAACGCCGATTACCTGCGTGTACTGACAGCCCACGAGATCGGACACAACTTCAACTGCAACCACGATGCTTCCGGCTGCCCGAACTCCTGGATCATGTGCCCCTCGGTAAACACTTCCAACTCCTGGAGCAATGCATCGATCACTGCAGTTAACAACTATCTGCCCGGAAAAATCAACAGCAACTGCCTGACGCCCTGCGGCCCGCCGCCGCCGCCGCTGATTGCCGATTTCGAATGGTCGCCCAATCCGGCTTGCGAAGACAGCCCGATACAATTCACTGATCTTTCCAGTGGCAATATCACCAGTTACGCATGGATGTTCCCGAGCGGCACACCGCCCACGTCCACACAGCAAAACCCCACGGTCACCTGGGCCAACCCAGGTACTTACAGCGTTAAACTGACGATTCAAGGCACCGGCGGCCCGGTAAGCATAACCAAACAGGTCGAAATAAAAGCCAAGCCGGTTGCCAACTTTACTTATACGGTTGATGGCACGACGGTTACATTTACCAATACCTCCAGCAACGCGACTTCTTTTGTTTGGGATTTTGGCGATGGTCAGAGTAGTTTTGACGAAGACCCGGTTCACACTTACGACTTCGGGGGGAATTATTTCGTAACGCTGACTGTGGAAAACGAGTGTGGAACCTCCACCAAAACCGCATTTGTGAACACAGCACCCACCGCTGATTTTTCGGGATCACCCACAAGCGGTTGTGCACAATTGGCTGTCCAATTCTCCAACGAGTCGTCGCCCAATACCATTGCATACAACTGGCAATTCCCGGGCGGCATCCCGTCGACGTCCACAGCTCAAAACCCACTGGTGCTGTATAATTTCTCCGGCACATTCCCGGTGACCCTTACCGCCACCAATGCCGTGGGCTCCAACACGATTACCAAAACAT
>JADZFP010000177.1 GCA_020849825.1 Saprospiraceae bacterium | reverse complement strand
CTTTCAACTGGGCTGCCCGCATGAGTGCAGGAGAAATGGACAGTTTCCGGGAGGACCGGGCGGCGCTGGGGTACAAATTCCAGTTGATCACCCTGGCCGGGTTCCATGCGCTGAACACGTCCATGTTCGAGCTGTCGATGGCTTATGTGGAGCGGGGCATGGCAGGTTTTTCCGCGCTGCAGCAACGCGAGTTCGGTTTGCAAGACAAAGGTTTTACTGCTGTAAAGCACCAGAATTTTGTAGGGACCAGTTATTTCGATTTTGTTCAAAACACCGTTCAGCAAGGTCAGTCGTCGACGGTGGCCATGGCCGACAGCACGGAGATGGCGCAATTTTGAATATTAAGGTGAAAACAGGGCGGGGAGGCAGGTTTGCGGTTTTGCCGGGCAGGTCTTGCAAAAAAATATGCACATATTTACATTTGTGGGATAAAACAGAATGGATATGCCGCCCGATATGCCGTACAATTTTGCTTTTTTGGAATCAGCCACTGAAACACTGCGTGCAATTGCGCATCCGCAACGTTTGCTGATCGTGGAGATGTTGTTTCAAAACCAGTCGATGAACGTAACCGAAATGTACGAGCGCCTGGGGATCGAGCAGGCGGTGGCGAGTCATCATTTGCGTATCCTGAAAGACAGAGGGGTAGTGCAGGTGCGGCGCGATGGAAAGAACAGTTATTACTCGCTGACCAGTCCGGAGTATTTTACCATTCTGGAGGTGCTAAACCGCGTGATCTAAGCGGTATTCAGTTTTTTATTTGGTTTTAGGCCGTGGAATAGGGTGAGGTTCAAAACATAAAAAAGGGGTGAAAGCCATCGTCAGGCTTTCACCCCTTCGTTTTTCATCGCGTAGATAATGGCTGCTGTTCTGCCAAATCATATTCTAAAACTGAACTTTGTTTGGCCTTTCTTCCAAATAAATACAAAATATTTCCCCCATTTGACGCCCTTCCAAGAAAAATTTTCATCCTGATTCAAAAAAAATCAGATCAAAAGAGAAACGTATATAGATGTCTATATATATTTGTCCGTCAGTTGTTACTCCAAATAATCGCCTGGCAATTTTTCATTTCTCAACATCAAAAACAAGTAAGACGGTATGACCAGTTCATCTACACAAGCATCTTCCGAGAACAAAGGCCTCATGAAGGTTATCATGGCCTCCTCGGTTGGTACCCTGATTGAGTGGTACGACTTCTACATTTATGGGGCCATGGCGGTCATTATCGCCAAACAGTTTTTTCCGCAGGATAATCCTACGGCTGCGTTTTTGGCAGCTCTGGCCACTTTCGCCGCCGGTTTCGTCGTGCGTCCGTTCGGCGCCCTGGTGTTTGGCCGGATCGGCGATTTGATCGGCCGGAAGTACACCTTTCTGCTCACGCTATTGCTGATGGGCGGCTCGACGTTTGCCATTGGTCTGGTGCCCGGCTATGCCAAGATCGGTATTTGGGCGCCTATTCTTATTCTGCTGCTTCGTTTCATCCAGGGTTTGGCGCTGGGCGGCGAGTACGGCGGCGCTGCGACGTACGTGGCCGAGCACTCACCGGCCAACCGGCGGGGTTACTACACGGCCTACATCCAGACGACGGCTACTTTGGGCTTTTTCCTTTCGCTGGGCGTGATCCTGAGTACACGCAAGTTTATGGGCGTGGAAGCATTCAACGACTGGGGCTGGCGGATTCCGTTTATCGTGTCGGCTTTGCTGATTGCTATTTCGGTGTACATCCGTCTGCGCATGGCCGAGTCGCCCTTGTTTGCCAAGATCAAGAGCGAAGGCAAAGTGTCGAAAAACCCGCTGAAAGAGTCTTTCGCTCACAAATCCAACCTCAAAATGGTGCTGCTCGCCCTGTTTGCAGCCGTTATGGGTCAGGGCGTAGTGTGGTATACCGGCCAGTTTTATGCGCAGACCTTTATAGAGCGCACTTTGTCGGTGGAGTTTGAGCAGGTGCGCTACCTGCTTTGCATTGCCATCCTGGCCGTGACGCCTTTCTTCCTGGTGTTTGGCGCCTGGTCGGACAAGATCGGCCGCAAGACCATCATGATGGCCGGTATGTTCCTGGCCATTGTAACCTACCGTCCGATCTACAAAGCCATGTACGCGCTGGGCGATCCGAAAGCCAAAACCGAAGTAGCGGAGAAAAGCAGCAAAGGCATTGCCTATGCCGTCAATGCTGCCGGTGATTCGACCATCACCACCACCACGGTATCGGCATTTACCGATGGTTCGACGCTGAAATTGGTGAAGAAGGAAACCGTTTTGGCCGACAAATCGAAACCCGCCGTGAAGCCGGAAACGACCAAAACCTTCTGGCTCTCTTCATCCGGATTCTGGATGATGACCTTCTGGGTGTTTATCCAGATCATCTACGTCACCATGGTATACGGCCCGATCGCGGCCTTCCTTGTGGAGTTGTTCCCCACCCGCATCCGTTACACCTCCATGTCGCTGCCTTACCACATCGGCAACGGTATTTTCGGTGGTCTGACGCCGTTTATCGCCACACGCTTGTTCGACGCCTCCAAAACGACCGACAACCCGACCGGCGACCCCTACGTGGGGCTTTGGTATCCCATTCTGATTGCCGGGGTATGTTTTATCCTCGGTATGTTATACCTCCCTTCCAAGAATGACGAGGACGTAATGGATTAACCAGCACTGCTCACTGTTTTCTCTGACTTCTTTAACAATACCAATTTTTCAAGATATGAACTCTCTCAAAAGAATATTAGGCTTTGTCTGGATCGCCCTGGCACTTGCCGCCATCTATCTGATGTTTCAACGCGCCGGCCATGAGATCAATAAGGCGATAGCCGACAACAAAGCCGTGCTCGATACGCGCATGTTCTGGTATATCATCATTCCGATTTTCACGCCGATCATGCTGGGGCTTACCCTGTTCGGCTGGTATGCCTGGAAAGGGGAATACGATGAAATTCCCCGCGATTCGGCGCATCTCGTCGATTAAGAGCAAGCCGGCAATACCGGCGTAAAAGTCCATACCCATAGTTGATTGAATACCGGTTGTCAGCCGCGTGCCAAACGCGGCTGACCCGGGTTCCTCATGCTCTCCAATTCATTCTTCTTTCAAATACTGCGCACAATCATGAAATCTCGTTTACTGCTTTTTTATCTTTTGCTCGCTGCCGGTATCCTGCGAGCCCAGCCAACAACTCCTCCGGCCCCCGCGCCGGCGCCTCCTCCACCGCAAAAGGCGGCCGACCATTCCTACAAACCGCTTACGTTGAAATTGAACGAGGACGGCAGCAAATACGTACGCTTCATCATGTGGCATCAGTTCTGGATGACTGCTACGCAAAACAACCCCGGCACCCGCGACGTAAAGGGCCAATTGATCGACGGTTCAGATGGTTCCGAAAGCGCCTGGTCGACCGACATTGCCCTGCGCCGTTCGCGCTTTCTGGTGTATGCCCAGATCTCGCCGCGCGCCATGATTCTGACCCACTGGGGCATCAACAACCAGAGTTTCATCGGCGGCGGCGTCGGTGCGGTAGGTTTCCAGGGCGCCTCTACCACGGGCGCCAACAACGGCGGCAAAAAGCCCCAGTTGTTCCTGCACGATGCCTGGACGGAATACGAAATTGTAAAAGACAAATTGTACCTGGGCGCCGGCCTGATCTACTGGAACGGCATCAGCCGCCTGACCAGCAACAGCACGCTTAACTTCATGACCCTCGATGCGCCGATCTTTAACTGGCCCACCATTGAAGCGACCGACCAGTTTGCCCGCCAGTTTGGTATTTATGCCAAAGGCCAACTCGGCCGGCTCGATTACCGCCTTGCCCTCAACAAGCCCTTTGCCAGCGGCGCCGCACCCGGTGCAGTTGCCAAAAACGGTGTGGCAGCAAATGTGCTCACCGAGACATGGGCCCAGGCTGGTTATGTCAACTGGATGTTCTGGGACAAGGAAAGCAACAAACTGCCCTTCTTCGTGGGCTCTTATCTGGGTACCAAGAAGGTATTCAACATCGGTGCAGGTTTTTACCGGCAGGCTGACGCTTCGCTTTACAAATCGACGGATGGCCGCGACTCCACTTTTCAGGATCACCTTTGCCTCGGCGCCGACGTGTACATCGATATGCCGCTGAACAAGGAAAAGGGAACCGCATTGAACTTTCTGGCCACATATTACAATTACGACTTCGGTACCAACTACATCCGCAACGTCGGCATCCTAAACCTGCACGCTACCCCGCCGCCGACAGACCAAAGCTGGGCAGGCGGCGGCAACTCGCAGCCGACCATCGGCACCGGTTCGATCATTTACGGCCAATTGGGTTACCAATTGCCCAAACTCAAAAACGGCACGGCTTTCATGCCTTATGTCACCGCTACGTACAAGGATTTTGACCGTTTGAAAGACCCCTCCACCCAATTCGGCGTAGGTCTCAACTACTTCGTCACCGGTCACCATGCCAAACTGACGCTGGAATACCAGACCCGCCCGATTTACAAAGTAGACGGCACGGATATCGTTCGCGACGGTTCGAAGGGCGAGCTCATTCTGCAAACCCACATCTTCCTGTAATCAACACGATTTGCTCTTTAAGTAGGGAGTTAAAGTGAGTAATAAATGTTGACGACCCTGTCGGCGCATGGGCAGGCCGGATTTCTTCCGGTCGGCCCATGTCTCCGGCGGGATTCTTGTTTTAATTTTACCGCTATGTCCGATCGCAGGGAAGCCAATTTGCTGTTGTTGTTTATAACAGTACTTATACTGCTCAACTATCCTTTGCTGAGTCTGGTGGATCGCCAGGACCACTGGTTCGGTTTTCCTGCCTTGTATTTTTACCTGTTTTTTGTTTGGCTGGGCCTGATCGTCGCAGTAGCTTTGGTGGTCCGGAAACGAAAAAAATAGCGGCTTTTCATGGCTTTAAGTTTGATCGTCCTTTGCTCGCTTGCCTACGTGATGTTGCTGTTTTACATCGCGTGGCGGGTCGATTTCAGTGCGGTAAAGGGCAAAAGCCCGGTCAATAACGCTTACGTGTATGCGTTGTCGCTGGCGGTATATTGCACAGCCTGGACGTTTTTCGGCTCCGTCGGTCGCGCAACGACCGGCGGTTTGAGTTTTCTGGGGGTCTACCTGGGGCCTTCATTGCTGGCGCCGCTCTGGTTCGTGTTGTTGCGCAAAATGATTTTGATCTCAAAAAACCAGCGGATCACCAGTATTGCCGACTTTATCTCTTCCCGCTACGGAAAAAGCGCTACGCTGGGGGTAATTGTAACGGTTATCGCTGTTTTGGGTATTGTGCCCTACATCTCCATTCAGTTAAAAGCCGTCATGTTCGGGATCAATACCCTGACCCATTTTGGCCAGGCTGCTCCTGCACCGCCTGCTGAATTGTGGCTCGACGGCGGATTTTGGGTCACGGTGGCGATGGCCATGTTCACAGCGTTTTTCGGTACCCGCAAACTGGACCCCAACGAGCGGCACGAGGGTCTGGTCGCCGCGGTGGCCTTTGAAAGCATGGTCAAACTGGGCGCCTTTCTGGCGGTCGGGCTGTACGTGACCTTTGGCTTTTACAACGGTTTCGACGATCTGTTCACCAAGGCGCAGGTACACGAAGCGACCCATAAAATGTTCAGTTTGCAGGACTCGGGCATCACGCCCTTTTCCTGGAACATGCTCATGATCCTGTCCTTGTTTGCCATTATGTTGCTCCCGCGCCAGTTCCACATTGCCGTTGTGGAAAACACCTCGCCCCGACATATTGCCAGGGCCATGTGGGTATTCCCCTTGTACCTGTTATTGATCAATATTTTTGTTTTTCCGGTCGCATTGGCGGGCAAAATGAATTTTGACGCCAATATCCATCCCGATACCTACCTCCTCAGCCTGCCACTGGCCAGCGGCGCCAACTGGCTGGCGCTCCTGGCATTTATCGGCGGGTTTTCGGCGGCAACCAGTATGATCGTTGTGGAGGCGACGGCGCTGAGCATCATGTTCAGCAACCATATCGTAGTCCCTTTATTGATCAAAACCCGCAGTTTTGGACAGGGTAAAGACCTGGTCAGCGGTGCGCACCGGCTGCTCGATATCCGCAGGGTCAGCATCCTGTTTATTCTGTTTATGGCTTACCTGTACCAGCGCTCGGTCGGTTCTACTTACGATCTGGTTTCGGTGGGCCTGATCTCATTTACCGCGGCGGCACAGCTGGCGCCGGCTTTTATCGGTGCCATGTACTGGAAACGCGCCACGCATCAGGGTGCTGTGGCAGGGCTGGCGACGGGCTTTCTGGTGTGGGCGTATTGTTTGCCGATACCCAGTATGGCACAGGCGGGTATCGTTTCCCGCGATTTTATCGATCACGGACTTTGGGGCATCAGCGCATTGAAGCCCTACGCCCTGTTCGGATTCAGCGGGGTCGATCCGGTTTCGCACGCCGCGTTCTGGAGCCTTTTAATCAATACCTGGGTGTACGCGATCGTCTCAATCAATACCAAACCCAGCACCCTTAACCTCACTCAGGCCGACCTTTTTGTCAATATTCATAAATACATCAGCTGGCAGGACACCGATATACTGAAACGGGAAGCCAAGATCGGCGACCTCAAAAACATGCTCGATCGATTTTTGGGCGAAACGCGCACGCTGACGCTTTTCCGCGAATACGAATCGAACAACGGCGTCTCGCTGACCAACCACCAGGTAGCGCAGGCCGATCTGGTCAATTTTGTGGAAACCCAACTCTCGGGCGCCATCGGTGCGGCGTCGGCTCGTTTGGTAATGGACAGCATCGTGAAGGAAGAACCGATTACGCTCGACGAGGTCATGCGCATTCTCGAACAAACCCGCGAAGCCGTGGAATACAGCCGGGTAATGGTGGAGAAAAATACCGAACTCAAAACCCTGACCCTTCAACTGACGGCGGCCAACGAACAACTCAAAAATCTGGACCGGCTGAAAGCCGATTTTATCACCACCGTCACGCACGAACTGCGCACGCCCGTCACCAGTATCCGTTCGCTCACCAAAATCCTGCTCGACTACCGTTCCGAACTGTCCGAAGAGAAGATTCAGGAGTATCTCCAGATTCTGGTGGGAGAAAGCGACCGCATCAGCCGCCTGATCAATCAGGTGCTCGATCTGGAAAAAATCCAGAGCGAGTCGATCGCCCCGGAAGCTCTGCAGTCTGTCGATATGGAAGCTTTGGTGAGCCGTACAGCAACCGGCATGGAGCAGTTATTTCGGGAAAAAGAAGTGGCATTTTCGGTTCAAAACGATGTGCCGGGCGCTTGCGAAGTGCAGGGCGATTACGACCGGCTGGTGCAGGTCGTGTCCAACCTTTTGTCCAATGCGCTCAAATTTGTTCCGCAAGGCGAGGGTTGGGTGAAAGCGAGGTTGTTTCACCAAAACGGCTTTTTGCACCTGCAAATTCTCGACAACGGTCCGGGTATCCCGCCGGAAAAACAGGCGATGATTTTTGAAAAATTTACCCAGTTGAGCCGCCGCGATACGGGCAAACCACAAGGCAGCGGGCTGGGGCTTTTTATCACAAAAACGATCGTGGAACAACACGGCGGACTGCTCAGGGTGGAAAGCAAGATAGGGGAGGGGGCCATGTTTGAAGTACGCCTACCACTGAATCGATTTGCCAAATCAACGTTTGCCGCTGCAAAAAACTAAATACACATTGTTTGTCTTTTCCAAGTTTGCCTACTTTTATACCGGATTAATAAACAGACCAAAATTTAAGTCGTGCATACTTCCGATTCTGCTGCAAAGGTGCTTATCGTCGACGATGAACCCAATATTGTGGTTGCGCTCGAGTTCCTGCTTCAGCGGGAAGCTTATCAGGTACAAAAAGCGTACAACGGCGTTCAGGCATTGGAACTGGCCGCGGCCTTTTTACCCGATATTATCGTGCTCGACGTGATGATGCCGGGCATGGACGGATTTGAGGTCGCCCGCCGTGTTCGCCAGATGGAAGCGCTGGAAATGACCAAAATCGTATTTCTCACCGCAAAAGGCACTCAACGCGACAAAGAGGCCGGCTATTCCAGCGGTGGAGAATACTATCTTATCAAACCCTTTGATAACGAAGTGTTTGTAAATACGATCAACGAGATCATGGCCTACGGTTAAATTGGCCCGCTTGCCTTTTTCAGTTTCTTTTGTCGGAGAATCGCCTCTTCCTGAAAAAGTTATTTCAATAAATATAGGTATCTATATGTTTTGTTTCGTATCTTCGCAAGGTCATTAACCAAGTAATATCCGACCTGCCATGACGTACGAAACGCTATATCGCCGCAGTCTCGAAGACCCCATCGCTTTCTGGGAGGAGCAAGCCCGCGCCATCGACTGGTACACATTTCCTCCCGAGATACTCACGACCGACGAAAACGGTTTTTACCGCTGGTACAAGGGGGGAAAGATGAATACGTCCTATCTGGCCCTCGATTACCACGTGGCCAACGGCCGTGCCGATCAGGTCGCCCTGATCTACGATTCACCGGTGACCAATACCTACCAAAAATATACTTATCGCGAGTTGCTGGACGAAACCGCTCGTTTTGCCGGCGTACTGGCCGATTTGGGCGTGAAGAAAGGCGATGGCGTCATTATCTACATGCCCATGATCCCGCAAGTGGTATTCGCCATGCTGGCCTGCGCCAGGCTCGGGGCGGTACACTCGGTGGTTTTTGGCGGTTTTGCCGCACATGAGCTGGCTTTACGCATCGACGACGCCCAGCCCAAGGTATTGCTGACGGCCAGCGCCGGAAAGGAATTCGACAAGGTAATACCTTATCAACCCATTGTAAATGAAGCGCTTGTGTCGGCAAACCACAAGATTGACCATGTCGTGCTCTACCAGCGCAGTTTTGGTGAATGCGACCTTTCGCTGCCGGGTTACCACGACTGGGAGACCTTGCGTGGTAAAGCCGCACCGGCCGACTGCGTGCCCGTCGACGCTACCGATCCGCTGTACATCCTTTACACCAGCGGTACGACCGGCAAACCCAAGGGAATCGTACGCGACAACGGGGGGCATGCCGTGGCGCAGCGGTTCTCCATGCGGCATGTTTACGGCGTCGAGCCGGGCGAGGTGTACTGGGCCGCCAGCGATATTGGCTGGGCAGTAGGCCACTCCTACATTGTGTATGCCCCCTTGCTTACGGGCTGTACGACCATACTTTACGAAGGAAAACCTGTGCGAACACCCGATGCCGGCGCATACTGGCGGGTGATCGAACAATACAAGGTCAATGTCTTTTTTACGGCGCCCACCGGGTTTCGCGCCGTGAAAAAAGAAGATCCGGATGGCCTCTTGCGCCAGGGATACGACCTGGGCAGTTTGCGCCAGCAATTTCTGGCTGGCGAACGCTGCGACGCCGCTACACTGGAGTGGGCGCGCGAATTGCTGAAAATCCCGGTGATCGACCACTGGTGGCAAACGGAAAGCGGCTGGCCCATGCTGGCCAATATGGTCGGTACGGGCCTGTTCCCGATCAAACCCGGCTCCTCCACCAAACCGGTGCCAGGGTTCGATATCCGCATACTCGACGCCGATGGCGCACAGGCGCCGCCCAACCACGAAGGCGTGGTGGCCATCAAACTGCCCTTGCCGCCGGGCTGCCTGCCCACGCTCTGGAACAACCCGGAGCAATTCCGCGAAAGTTATCTCAATGCCTATCCGGGTTACTATTTCACCGGCGACGGCGGTTATTACGACGATGAGGGATATTTCTATATCACCGGTCGTATCGACGACGTGATCAATGTCGCCGGGCACCGCCTCAGCACGGCGGATATGGAAGAGATTGTTGCTTCGCACCCCGCCGTGGCCGAATGCGCGGTGATCGGGATCGCCGACGAACTGAAAGGGCAGGTGCCGGTCGGGTATGTCGTACTGAAAAGCGGCGCCAATACGGAGGAGCACCAGCTGGAAGCCGACCTTATTAAAATGGTGCGCGACAAACTCGGCGCCGTGGCCTGTTTCCGTTCGGCCAGGGTGGTGAAACGTTTGCCGAAAACCCGTTCCGGCAAAATTTTGCGCCGCACCATGCGCAACATCGTCGACGGCAAACCCTTCGCAGCCCCTTCGACCATCGAAGATCCCACCGTGCTGGATGAATTCAACCAGTTGGTACACGACGCAAAAAGTCTCTGAAACGCATTCAACAAACTTGAAAACACGGGTATCATTACCCCCGTTTACACACACTTTTCAATGATCATACCTTTACCGTTATGAGTTTACAGATCAAAACCCTCGACGAATACCGGCAAGTTTATAACCGTTCCGTGACCGATCCGGAAGGCTTCTGGGCCGAACAAGCTGCTGAATTTCAGTGGAAAAAGCCGTGGAAACAAGTACTTAAATGGAATTTCCGCGAACCCCGGATCAAATGGTTCCTGGGCGGAAAACTCAATATCACTGAAAATTGCCTCGACCGCCATCTGGAAAAACGCGGCAAGCAGGTTGCCTTGATCTGGGAACCCAATGATCCGTCCAAAAAAGCGCGCAAGATTACTTACAAGCAATTATATGCGCAGGTTTGCCAGTTTGCCAATGCCCTGAAAGCTCAGGGTGTGAAAAAAGGCGACCGGGTCTGTATTTATATGCCCATGACGCCCGAACTGTCTGTAGCCCTCCTGGCTTGTGCCCGCATCGGCGCTATTCACTCGGTGGTTTTTGCGGGCTTCTCCGCGGTGTCGCTGGCCGACCGGATCAAGGATGCCCATGCGACGGTGGTGCTGACCTCCGATTACAACGCCCGGGGCGCCAAAAACATCCCGGTGAAAACGGTCGTCGATGAGGCCCTCGGACTAGGTTGCGATACCGTCAGAACCGTCATCGTCCATCAAAACACCGGCGACCCCGTCAAAATGACGGAGGGCCGCGACATCTGGTGGCACGACGCCATCAAAGGCAAGCGCAAGTCGTGCAAAGCGACGACCATGGACTCCGAGGAT
>JADZFP010000176.1 GCA_020849825.1 Saprospiraceae bacterium | reverse complement strand
CCAGCGGATAACGAGGTTCGGACAATGCTCGGACACGAGTTATGCACTCGTAACGGTAATCCCGCCGGCAGAGCTCACGGCGACGCCCGTCAATCCCAAAATTTGTCCGGGCGAACAGGTTCAACTGAATGTCACCTATGATCCCGGCGTGACCGGAATATCCTGGATGCCCGCAACCAGCCTGAGTTGCGACAGTTGCGACAATCCTATTGCCAGTCCGCAGTCGACAACGACCTACTCTGTCACCGGAGAATTTATGGGTTGCCCCGGCAGCGCTTCTGTGACCGTAGAGGTTGTGCCTTTACCCCTGTATCAGTTCCCGGGCGACCGGCAGTTGTGCGGCGGCGAATCCGTGCAGTTGAATCTGGTATCCGATAACATCAGCACGTATACCTGGACGTCGACCGATCCATTTTTTGGTACGGTTACCGACCCGCAACCCGTTGTTACTCCTACCCTGCCCAGCATCACGTACTTCCTGACGGCGACGAACGGCGATTGCAGCGTAAGCGATACCCTGACCATCACTACGACCTTCAGCACCTTGCAGGCGTTTGGGGATACGACCATTTGCCGCAACTTCACAGCGCCGCTCAGCGCCGCCGGCGCCTTGCCGGGCACTTACCAATGGAGCGACGGGCAGGCTGGCCAAGCCATCGTAGTAACGCCACAAGAGACGACGGTGTACACGGTAACCTACACCTTTGGCGACAATTGTCAACTGACCGACGAGGTCACCGTGACGGTTCAGGGCGACGGTGCAGCGCTCGATTTCCCGCAAGACCGCCAGCTTTGCCCCGGTGAAAGCGCGATCCTCAACTCCGGCTTTTATCCTCCCGGCACCGTTTTCCAATGGAGTTCCACGCCTTTCGATCCGGGCTTTTTCCCCGATGAACCCTATCCGGAAGTATCGCCCGACGTAACGACGACGTACGCCGTAACCGCTACCATCGGCAATTGCGTTACCACCGGTCAGATTCAAATACAGGTTCAAAATGCCACTTTGACGGTAAGCAACGACACCACGATCTGTGAAGGCAATCCCTTGACTTTGACGGCTACCGGATCGTTCCCCGGAGGCTCTTACACCTGGACACCCGGCGGAAACGGACCGCAGATCAATATCGCGCCCACAGAAGACGCTACTTACCACATCCTTTATCAATACGGCGACGGGTGCGAAATCGAGGATTCCGTAGAGGTCAACACCGTGCCCAATTTTGGCCTGGACATCGTAGCTGACCCCTCACAAGATACCCTGCAACTCGGTGTCCCGCTTGAACTGACCGCCGGAGTTACCCCTGGTGGCAACCTCTCCGGTTACTCATTTGTATGGACGGAAAACGGCAACCCGGTGGGCAACACCCAGACCATTGACATCACGCCTTCGACCAACGAGCCAAACGTGTCGTATCAGGTGGTGGTGACTTCTCCGGTAGGTTGTCAGAATACCGCCGTGTTGAATATCTTCCTGCTTTTCCCCGAGGTCAAAGTGCCCAATGCCTTCTCGCCCGACGGCGACGGCACCAACGACAGTTTCAGCATTGTCGTGGTAAATGAGGGTGTCGCAACCGTGGACAAGATGGAAATTTACAATCGATGGGGACAAAAAGTATTTGAAAGCGCCGACCCCAATGCCCGCTGGGATGGTACGATCGACGGCCAGGAAGCGCCGGTAGACGTATACATTTACAATATCCTTTGGCGACGGGGCGACGGGGCTTTGCAGCCGCCTTTGGTGGGTGAAGTGACTTTGCTGCGTTAGAAAACAACGCATGATGCGAGTATAAAAGAGAAGCGCGGAGATGTTTTGCCATTGGCAACATCGTCCGCGCTTCTCTTTTTACCGGCTCTTCGGTGCCGAAAACTTATTCGACCCGGCTGAAACTGAACGCGCCGGGCATATTTTCTTTCATATTGGCCAGCCAGATACGATCATCGGCGGTAATGCTCTGGCGGTAATTGTCCAAATTGAAATCGATCACGTGAGGAGTCGCATACAGTGGTGCGAGATCGAAGCGGATAAATGCTTTTCGGGCTACGCCTTCCACGTGCAATCCTTCGGGGAAAGAGATTTCCACGGGCGTGAGCGCAATATCGCTCCCGAAATGGAAGATCAGGCCCTGATCTTCTCCCTGAGCATTGGTGAAGCGACCTTCGTGTTTGAAAAAGATATAACCCGTATTCCAGTTCCACAACATGCCATATACAGGGTCGAGATCACCGTCCTGCAAACCCGTGTGATTGCGCAGCGAATCGACGCCCAGCAGGAAACGCATGCCGGTATAATGACCATTGGGGACCTGCCCGGCTGTTATTTCACAGGTAGCGGGCTTGGCAGCATCGATCAGATCGTAATTACCCAGTTTGAATTCGGCGCCATCGGCGCGCAGCAAGACGACGTTGGTCACATAATATTTCAGCAGTTCGACGGAGTAGGAATCGCCCGCGGCATTGGTGTATTGTTTTGCGCTGTATGTCAACGGCTGCCCGTTTACCACATTTTCAAAAACAAGGGACACCGGCGCTGCGTCAGGGAGCGGGGTGGATTTATCACAGGCGTTCAGGGAGAGCAAAAACAGAAGAGTGAGCCAAATGATTCGCATAAGAAAGGACGTGAAAAAATTAAGGAGGAGGTAAAGGTATGCCAACCCACCCTACCTTCGCGGCCAAAGTATCCTTGGTTATGTCATTCTTGCACAAAGGCTCAAAATCGTACAGTATTTTTCATCTCAAATGCCCCCGTTGTCACGAAGGCGAGACATTCCAGACCGGATCCTGGTCGTTTATCAAACCCTTCGACATGCTGGAGCGTTGTCCGTGTTGCGACCTCAATTATTTTCCGGAGCCAGGTTATTACTACGGCGCCATGTTTATTTCCTACATCTGGACAGCTTGGTTTTGCCTCCTGTTTATCGCCTTGTTCCACTGGGGGCTTGGCTGGAGTCAGACGGCAGCGTTTAGTTTGCTCGGCGTGTTCCTGGTACTCAACTTTGTGTATATCTTTCGCATCTCCCGGCTGATGTGGATTAATATTAACGTCAAATACGATCCGAAGGCGGGCAAAAACCAACCCTGAACAAACCGGCGAAAACATCAGCGACGATTTTTTTCTTGGTCAAGACCATTACTTTCAACACATTCTCCCATGCTGGAATTACTACGTCAACCCTGGCCCTGGTATGTGGCCGGCCCTTTGATCGGACTAACCGTACCCTTGCTTTTATGGATTGGCAATAAAAGTTTCGGAATCTCTTCCACGCTGCGCGATTTGTGTGCGGCATGCGTGCCGGCCGGCATTCCGTTTTTTCAGTACGACTGGAAAGACCGCACCTGGAATCTGGTCTACGTCGCCGGTATTATGCTGGGCGCCCTGCTGTCGGTCACCGTACTCGGAAACCCGGAGCCGGTTGCCATCGCGCCCGACACCGTAGCGGATCTGCAAGCCCTCGGGCTGACGGACTTCTCCGGCCTCGGGCCTTCGGAGATTTTCTCCTGGGATGTTTTGCTCAGCTGGCGCGGTTTGATCTTCACTGTAGTCGGCGGCTTTTTGGTGGGCTTTGGGACGCGTTATGCCGGCGGTTGCACAAGCGGGCACTCGATTTTCGGGTTGTCGACGCTTCAATGGCCGTCGCTGGTTGCGACGATCTGTTTTATGGCAGGCGGTTTTATTACCACCCACCTGTTGTTGCCCCTTATTTTCTAACGCAACCGATCCGTATTAGCCATGTCTACCCTTCGCAATCATTTACCTTATTTATTGGCGGGCATCCTGTTCGGCATTTTGCTGACCAAAGCAGAAGTGATTTCCTGGTGGCGTATTCAGGAAATGTACCGTCTGCAATCTTTTCACATGTACGGCGTCATTGGCAGCGCAGTGGTCACCGGCGCCATCAGTGTGTGGCTCATGAAACGGTTCAACGTGAGCACCCGCAGCGGCGAACCCATTGCCATTCAGCCCAAATCATTCGACAAAGGCATCGTGATCGGCGGCCTGTTGTTTGGTATCGGTTGGGGGATAACCGGCGCTTGTCCGGGACCGCTTTATGCCCAGATCGGCGCCGGCATGACCGTGGTTGTCGTAACCTTGCTGAGCGCCATTGCCGGCACCTGGACCTATGGCAGGCTTCGGGAAAAACTCCCTCATTGACGCTTTTTGACAGGTCCTGAGCCTCGAAACCGGTCGTTTGCAGGAGATAATACGTTTCTTTGCCGCAATGCGCAAGCTTTGGACCCTGATGCTTTTCCTGCTTTGTACCAGCCTGCTGGCCGGGCAAGGCACGCCGCGCATTCGCAATTTTTCTCCGGCCGATTATGGTGCACAAAACCAAAACTGGGCGTTGGCGCAATCACCGGATGGATGGATTTATGCGGGCAACAACGGCGGATTACTGGAATTCGACGGCGTACGCTGGAGAAATATTTACCTCCCGAACCGGCAAACAATCCGGGCCGTGGCAACGGGGCCCCACGGGGAGGTTTTTTGCGGCGGGTTTGCCGAATTCGGATATTGGATCATCGACGGAAACGGCAAACCGGTCTATCGTTCGTTGAGCGCCGAAGTGCGCAACGACAAACTGGAGCAGGAAGAAATCTGGCACATTTTGCCAGGGCCTGGGTTTGTTCTGTTTCAGTCATTTTCAACAATTTACAAGTTTGATTACCAAAAAATAACGGTCCTCAAACCGCCTGCCTCAATTATGTTTGCCCGGGAGGCCGGGGGCAAAATTTACCTGCCAGCCATCGGACAGGGTTTATACGAACTTTTACCCGACAATACTTTTCGATTCGTTCCCGGAACTGGCGCGCTGGCCGGCGAAATCGTTCAATTTATCGTACCCGGTCCACAGGGCAGCCTTTGGGCTGGCACTACCAACAAGGGCATTTTCGAGATTTTCAACAATCAATGCCGGCCCTGGCCCAACCCCTTAAACCTTGAATTTCAACGTTTTCAGTTAAACAAAGCCATTGCCCTGCGCGATGGCGGCTGGGCGGTCGGCACCATTCTCAACGGCGTCTATGTGCTTGCGCCCGACGGCCGTCAACGCTATCATCTCAACCGCGAAAACGGCCTCCAGAACAACACTGTGCTGGCCATGCTGGAAGACCGCGCCGGCGACCTCTGGCTTGGCCTCGATCGGGGAATCGATCTGGTTGCCCTGCATTCGCCGCTTACTTTTTTCATCGATCAGTCGGGGCGAATCGGTACGGTATACACCGCGGCCGAGCACCGCGGCTTGTTGTATATCGGCACCAATCAGGGTGTTTTTGTGCAGACACAAACCGGTAATTTTGAATTACTTGAAGGCACCCAGGGACAGGTTTGGCAATTAATGGTATTCAATGGCCAACTGCTCTGCGGCCACAACAGCGGCAGTTTTCTGATCGACGGGTACTACGCCCGCCGCATCTCGGACGTTACAGGGGGCTGGAGTGCCGTGGCGGTGCCCGGACAGGAGAACGTCCTGATTCAGGGCACTTACACCGGTCTGGTTGTTTTCAGGAAAAAAAGCCCCGGGTCAGACTGGCAATTCAGCCATCGCCTTTCGGGCTTTGCCCAACCGCTGAAAAAGATAGTTTTTGGCCCCAATGGCGAATTGTGGGGCGCCCACCCCAATCGGGGCTTGTTCAGATTGCGGTTGAGCCAGGACCTCAGCCATGTAGAAGAACAACGTTTTTTTACCCGTTCGGACGGCCTTCCGACCGATTTCCAGCTGGACCTGGCTTTCATCGACGGCGCCTTACGGGTCAACAGCGACAGAGGCGTATGGAATATCCGGACCGCGGCCGAACGCATCTACTTCGAACCCGAGCCGGATGCGGGCAGGGAAAAATGGCTCCCGGGTGAAAACGGCGTCTTTTTTCGGGTCGACAGCAGTGGTATTCGTATGGTCGAAGGCGCTGCAGTCTCTTCATTCAACCTGCCTTTGGTGCCCAATTTTGAAAACATCATTCGCCTGAGTAACGGCGATTACCTGTTCTGCCTCGAAACCGGATTTGCCCTGTTGCAGAAAACCGGCTCGACCTATGCCTCCGTACCTGCTGCAGCGCCGGCGATTCGTTTAATGGAAACAAATTCGGGCCTTGTTGCGCTACCCATTGATGGCAGTACGATCGCACTTGGCGCCAGGGAAAACAATCTGCGTTTCCTGTTTGCTGTACCATCCTATGGCCGGGCGCCCAAATTTTCCTGGCAACTGGAGGGTTTTTCCAACCAATGGTCGGTTTGGACCACGTCGGGCGAAAAGGAGTTCACCAACCTGCCTTCCGGCAAATACAGGTTTCGGGTACGCACGGAAGGATGTGCGGAAGAGGCCGTGTTAAACATTCGGATATTACCCCCCTGGTATTTATCCCTTTGGGCAAGTATCGCCTATTTGCTGCTGGCTTTCTTATTGCTTTGGGGGGTGGAAAAATATAGCCGTCGGCAACTGGAACGCCAGCGACTGCGCCTCGAAGCCGACGCCGCCCAAGAACTGGAACGCCAGCGCGCCCTCGCGGATAGTGAAAAATTGTTTCTGGAAGTGGAGAATAAAAACCGGGAACTTTCCAATGCCGCACTCAACCTGATACGAAAAAACGAAGTGCTGCAACGGCTCAAAGACGACCTGCTCGAAGCCCGCAATGAACCAAAAGCGCTTCAAAAACTTGCCCGACTCATCGACAACCATCTGGAGGGCGACCATGACTGGGAAGTTTTTGAAGCGTCTTTTAACAAAGTGCACGACGATTTTTTCAAACGACTCATGCACGATTACCCCGATCTCACTCCAGGAGATCTGCGACTGGCGGCTTATTTGAAAATGAACCTGTCGTCCAAGGAAATTGCTCCCCTGCTAAACATTTCCGTGCGCGGCGTGGAAAACAAACGCTACCGCCTGCGCAAAAAACTGGGTCTGCCGGAAGACGCGAACCTTACGGGGTTCATTATCAATTATTAATATTATTCGATTACCAGCCTGTCCGGCTTGCTCCATACCCGTTGTTCGTTCTGGTAGTAAAGGAATGCCTGGCTGGCCGGCGCTTCAAAACTGCCCGCCAGATCGGCGCGCAGGTCGAGATCCAGCCGACGCTGCTCGCCCGGAGCGAGTCGCTCGAAGTGAAATACCGCGTAGCCGTCCCATATTTCGTAAAAGTCACACTTCTTCTCGTCCATCAGTTTTTTCAACTGCCAGGGTTGCAAACTCAGCCCGGCGGGAATGCCCACCACAACCATAGGTGAAGCGGCCGGCGTAGTGGCCGTATTCCGGATTTGTGCGCTTAACCGGACGGTTTGGCCAATTGCAGCTGAGTTGCGATCCAGACTCGTCTTGAATTCGAGCGGGCAATTTGCCGCATTTCGCGGTTGGCGGCTGGCGTATTTGAGTTCAATGTCAAAGGGAATCGTCGCCTTTCCTCCTTCAAAAAACACATCGATGCGCGCCTGCGGGCCGGATACGAATTGTTCAAGGCCCTTTATTTCAATACGTTTTGCGGTGCGCGTCGAGAAATCCTGTTCTGCCACCCGCTTGCCATCGATCTGCACGACCAGACGGCCATCGCCGGCCTGATCGGCGTTGCCTTGGGCATACACGATCAATGCCTTCAGGGCCAGTACGGTGCTTTGCGTGCTGCCGTAGCCGTATTCGTTTTTAGACGACATGATGAACTGCATGGCTTTTTCGAGTGCCAGAGGATGTGCGCTTTTTTTCATCAGCGCCAGGGCGACCAAAGCCGTGGTTTCCACCTGAAAACTTGTCCCGCCGCCATTGACCACGGAATGGGTCGTACCGGTCCACGAGCCATTTTCATGTTGTTTTTTTACCAATTGATTGATCAAAATATCGGCGCGGCTATCTCCTAAAAGCGCCATGGCATTGGCCAGCAAAGCCATCTGGTAGGGGTCCTGGCTGTCAACGGCGTTTTTGTAAGCCGCGTTGACCTCCGGCTGGAATTTTTTACCCATCCCCGCTTCGCAAACCGCCCAGGCAATATAGGCGCCGATCACGCCGTCGCTTTGCCAGCCGTGCCAGTCTTCACGGCGTTTCCAGCCGCCCTGCCCGTCGCGCCGGCTCAACAACCATTTGACGGAGCGGTCGATCAAACCCTGATCGACGGGGTACACCCGTTTCATATCCACAAATTCCATGATGCCGTAGGCTGTCAGGCCCTCGTGCGCGGGGTCGCGTCCCCACCAGTCGAAACCGCCGTTTTTGCATTCATAAGCCGCAAGCTGCTGATAACCGCTGGCGAGGTAGGCATTGGCCCGCGTCTCTACTTCCGGGTTGTTTTTACCGGTTTGCCGCAACAGGTCGAGTACAAGCAGGTTGGGATAATTGTTGCTCGACACCTGCTCAAAACAGCCGCCGGGCTGATTGAGCATACGTTCCATGCCTTTTAGCACGTCTTCAAGCGGCGAAGGATAGGCATTGAGCGTGATTCCGAGGGTACCTTCGACGGGGTCGTTCAGTCGGACATTCCAGGTATTTTGCGACGATTGCCCGGCCATCACCATACGCACAGGGAAGCCCCGGTCGAGGGTTGGAATGTCAACTTCCATGGATTCCTCGGCGGTATCGGGGACGCGAAACAGGATACGCACCTTTTTGGCTGTGTTTTCGCCGCGCCCGATGCGGTATTCCAGTTTGGCCACGTGGGTTTCGCCGGCCGGGATCGTGATCTGATTATCCTGCTGGTTTTGCAGCGCAAAATGCGCGGGCACAGCCAGATCGAGCACACCGGTAACAGGGTGGCCGGTTTTGTTGGTCAGCGCCACGTCGAGCCGGAGCAAGTCGCCGGAGATGACGTAGGGCGGGGTTTTAACCTGCATATTGAGCGGTTTTTCGACAAAAAACCGGTGCTCGGCGCGGCCTGCGCCGCCTTGTTCCGAAATACCTTCGAGGGTGGCGCGAAAGTTGGTAATGGCATCGGAGGTATAAAACTCCACCGAGGCCTGGCCCGATGCATCGGTGCGGAGCGACGGCGCCCAGAACAAGGTGGTTCTGAAATCGGTACCCGTTGCCGGCGCAGTGTTGCCCTGTTCATATCGGGGGGCGTAAAACTGCCGCGCCCTGGCGAAGTTGGTCTGGCGATACGGGTTAAAATAAGGCGCTGCAGCGCGCCGCGACTCGGAAGGTTGCCATGATTTGGCCGCGGGCTTCGACATGGGCACGAGGTCGTCGGCATCGAAAGTGGCGCCGGTCGCCATATCATCCTTTCGCACCATCGGAATATTGTAGCTAATGATGACAACTTCCGACAGGGCCATCTCCTTGCGGTCGGCAAAATCAGCCGGGACGCCACCGGGATCGGCCCTGTCTTCTACCATCTTATCGCCGTTTACCCGGACACCGTCGATATAAATAGTCGTAGCGTTGGCGCGGGCGCCTTTGATCTTGACGTCGGCCTCCGGAGCAAGACCGGCAGGAGTAGCCACGATGGCGTTGATATTTTGCGTAGGTAAATTGGTAATTTGCTCGGCTGTCAGGCTTTCGGCTTCACTGACGTCGTCGAGGGCAACCACCTGCGGGGGCGCGATTGCGATTTCCCTGATCATCTGGCCTTCGTTGAGCACCACGTCCACACGATTCACCTGTGCCGCGTGCACGGTGAAACTGCTGATATAACCCGAGCTCATGCCGGTGTAGGAAAATTTCAGGTCGTACTGATCGGCGGGTACGAGCACTTCGTATTTGCCGTTGATATCGGTAACCGCCTTGCCCACCAATTGGTTTTTGCGTTCGATTCTGATACTGGCGCCGATCAGGGGTTCGCCTATCGCATCGGTCAGACAGCCACTGAGCAGGGTTTTGCCTTCGGGGTCGGCATAAGCCCAGCTTCGGTAATGGGAAGTAGCGCCGTTGGCGTACACCACCAGGTTTTGCTGGTAGCCGTTCAGGGGGATGTATTGTTCGTTGGGCATCTGGAGATGCGTGTACAGGCTCAGGTCGAT
>JADZFP010000175.1 GCA_020849825.1 Saprospiraceae bacterium | reverse complement strand
TCAGCAGGTTGAAGGTCAAAACGGCGCTGTCGACCACCTGCAGGATATTGGGCGACCAGGAGGCCCCGTTCGACAGGGCGTGCTTGAGCATCATCGACCCCAGCACGGCATTGGCCAATACGAGGAAGGCCGTACTCAGCGCGTACTGCCAGTATTGCCGGCGCAGGAAAAGGCGGGGAATGAGGACGTACAGGTTGAAATAAACAAGGGCGGTATCCACCACCAGCACAGTTACGTATACGACGAGCAATTTCGCCGGCATACGCGTGCCGGTAATGCCGCTCAGTGCCAGCAAATGCGGCAAATACATGGTCAGCCAGAACAAAAGATGTTGTACCCAGCGATAGCGCCGGGTCAGAATCAGTTCCAGCAGTCGATTGCTTAAATGCATGTTTTTTAAAACGGCTTAAGAACAGCGCCGGGTCTGGTAAAGATATTGAAAGGAACCGACCGGAACGCGACGTTCCGACCAATACGCAACACTGCCGGCGTAAATAACGGGCTGGCACGATTTTAGCCGGATTCAATGCGTCGATACTTTCTAATCTCCAATTTAATGCCAGGCCAATGAATGTTCCTTCCTTCTTGCGGTTTATGCCGCAGTTTCCGCTCTTGTACACACTGCAACCTGTTGAAAAAGCGCAGCTTGAAGCCGTGGCGCAATGGCGCTCCGTTCGCAAAAATTGTCTCATTTATCAACCCGGCGACCCGGCCGACCATATTTATTTTCTGGTCAAAGGCGCCGTCAAAACCGGTATCGTGCTCCACGACGGCCGGACGATGATCCGCAATATTTCCCTGTCCGGCAATCTTTTTGGCGAAAGCGGCCTGCTGGGCGAATCCGGCCGCCGGGAATTTGCCCGTACCCTCAATCAGTCCGCTGATTTTTTTACCGTGCGCGTCTCCGATTTCCAGCAACTGATGCGCAACAACTTCGAACTCACCAACGCCATCCTGAAACTCTTCGGCGACCGCCTGCGCCGCGCCGAACTGCAGCAACAGGCCTTGATTAACAAAGACGTGCGGGCGCGCATCGTGGATTTTATCAAAGAAAACGCCGCCCAGCGCCATACCGAACGGCTCAGCCTCAACGGACTCACCCAGGCCGACATCGCCAATCTCGTCGGCGCCAGTCGCCAAACCGTCACAGCCGTGCTCAACGAACTGCGCAAAACCAACGTGATCGCTTTCAGCCGCCGCGACATCTCCATTCAGGACCGCGACAAACTCAATTGAGCGGTTTCAAAACACCACCAGCGCCGCCTCATAACGCTTCCCGCCGCTTTCGAGCACCAGCAAGTACCGGCCAGCCGCCCAGCCGCTCACGTCGAACCGCAGGACGCCCTGCGTTACCGGCTGTTTCATCAAAAGCCTGCCGTCGCCGGCAGTTGCCGACAATATGCCTGAACCGGGCAGAACAACCTGCACTGCGCCGCGCGCCGGATTGGGGTAAACATACATGCCGGACGCTTGCTCCGGGCTGGCGACAGCGCTCGTCTGGCTGATCTCCAACGAGGTCGTATTCGTGACAACCGGGGCGTTGTAATCAAAGAAAATATGGGCCGTATTGCGCAGCACGGTTCCCAGCGGCTGGTTGGGGCGCGGCTGCACGGCGTATTGCACGAAACCATGACTGCCGGGCTCATCCGCGCTGGCCGGCGGCAACTGGATGTTGTGGAAATAAAATTCCATCGCCCCTTCGTTCAGCAAGGTCCAGGAACACGGATGCGACGAGCCCAAAAACTGAAAAGTGCCGGGGTTAAAAGCCGCGTCGAGCGTATCGGTAATGCGGATAAAACTGGCCGGGTAGTTGCCCAGGTTTTGAAAACGAATGGTGTAGACCACCCGTTTGCCGTCAACAATTTCCGAGGGTGTGATATTGGCCGGCGGCTCGGATTGTTTGTCGTTGGGATCATAAGAACCCACGACCAGCCGGCACATCTGGCGGTTGTTGTCGCCGGGCGCCAGGTCGCCGGTCAGCGGCGCGATGGCAGCCTGCAGACAAATCTCCGTGCCGAAGAATACACTTGCCGGCGTCCTGACGCTTATGGTGATTGCGCCGTGCGCATCGGGCGCCAGATTGCCCAGGTTCCAGCTCAGGGCGCCCACGCTTTGGATCGTCGGCGCAGGCACAGCCGAAAGGTATTCGAGCAAATCGGAAGGGAAAGACAGGCTGAGCACGACATCCGATGCCGGCCCGGGTACTTCATTGCGCCAGAACAGCGTCAGGTTGGTTTCAAAGCCAGGCTGAAAGGGCGAGGCGTTGACCAGTGAAACGGAGAGGTCTTTGGCCGATGGATCGACACTCAGGGCAAAATTCAGGTCGCCGGCTGGCAGGCTGACCGTTTGGGTGGCTGGGCTGGCAGTCCAGTAAGCGGCCGGCGGCACAACTTCGATCGTTTCGTCCGCATTGCTCGTAAAAAGGGCGTAAGTCCCATCGGGGTTGGTGGTGGTGTAGGCATTGCTGAGGGTCGATTGTACGATCAGGTCGGGCAGGCCCGGTTCGCCGGCGTCGTGTATGCCGTTAATATTCAAATCATTAAATACGGTTCCGGTCGCTGCCAGCAGGCCCAGGTCGCTCAGGGGGCGTTTCCAGATGCCGCCGCCTTTTAAACCAGCCCAGATATACCCGTTATGGATTTCAAGCGTAGCCTCCCAAAATCCCGGCAGGCCGTCGTCCCAATTCGTCCAACTCAGACCGCCGTCGGTGGAAAGCAGGATGGCGTTTTGGGTGGCGGCAATGAGCTTGTTGCCGACGGATTTGAGGGTATTGAAGCCATATTGCCCCCAGGGATAACCGCCATTGGTACTAAAGTCCACTATTTGCCAGGTGCCGCCGAGGTTGTTGGAGACGAGGCCTTTGCCTGTTGTGCCGTAATAATCGAAGATGAGAATGGTATTTCCGGCAACAAGGAAAGAATTCATGGATGATGGCAGCCAATCCTGGCCGATAGCATCAAAAGGAATAAAATCCGACAGTATCTGCCAATGTTCGGCGGCATCATCGGAACGATAGATCTTATTTTCCAGTCCCAAAGAATATATCCGTCCTGCATCGAAGACATAACTGTATGCAATTGCCCCGAATTGGTCGTACAAGGCCTGTGGTTGCTCGAATACGGCCCCTCCACTGGTGGAGCGCTGAAAAGGAGCAGAAAAATCATGAAAAGGTGCGTAGGCAAATACTTTATCGCCTGCCAGATTTAATTGGGGAAAATTATAAAACGAACCAAATCCTTCCAGCGCAGACGGAGACCACGACAAGCCGCCGTCAGTCGAATACCAGGGCGAACTGCCGTCAGAAATGACCAGATTATCACCGTTTTTAACAATATCGG
>JADZFP010000174.1 GCA_020849825.1 Saprospiraceae bacterium | reverse complement strand
GCCCATCCGGGTGAAAATATCTACGATCCGGTTCATGGTCACCGCGACGGGGTGGCGCGAGCCCAGCGGAAGCGGCTCACCCGGGGCGCTGAGATCGAATTGCACACCGCCACTGCCGGCAGATGCCGATTCGAATGCCTCGCGGGTACTGCGGACTTTTTCTTCCACCCGCTGTTTGAGCGTATTGACCAGTTGTCCGAACTCGCGTTTACGCTCGTTGGGCACGTTGCGGATTTCAGCCATCAACTGCTCGAGCACGCCCTGCACGGTTTTGGACCCCTGAAAACGGATGCGGAACGCTTCGAGCGCTTCGGGGTTGGCAAGGGTTTCCGCTTCGGCGGCGGCAATGGCTTCCTGAACTTTGGCGAATATGTCGGACATGGTGGAAAAGAAAATTACGGGCGGCAAAGGTCGGAAAATTCCGCTTTCCGCGCGCATGAGGGTTAAAACGTGTTTAAAGTAACAAGCCGGGATGGCCCCAACTGCGGAACTCCAGGGGAAACTGCGGGTAAGCCTCCGTAAATTTTTTGTACTTGCCGGGGTTTGCTTCGACAGCGTTGAATTTGGACTCGACCGCTTTGCCGCCAAAAGCAGTTTCCGCCACGACAAAATCCACTTCATTGCCGTCGGCAGTACGCCAGAACCTGATTTGATCGGGAGCGTACAATTCACTCAGACGGCGATAAACATAGTTTTCCAGCAATGCACCTTTGTCCGTTCGTTGTTCGACAGGCGCGAAGTAATTGACCAAAGCATTTCTCAGGCCAAGGTCGAGGAAATACACCTTTGGCATTTTAACCAGCTCTTTTCGAAGGTTCTGGAAAAAAGGCCGCACCAGGCGAACGTGAAAACACTTTTGAAGGACGTATAAAAAATGATCGGCAGAAGCGTGGGTCAACTGGAGGGTATTGGATAATTCATTGGTATTTAAGAGATTGCCAATTTGCGCGGCCAACAATACCATCATACGAAAAAACCTGGTTTCATCGGTCACTCCTGACTCAAACATGTCTCTTTTGACAAATGAATCCCGAATCTCCTGCAATCGTTCCATTTTATGTTTAGGCTCCGGCTCAAGTACTACCCCCGGATACCCCCCGTACGTCAGGTAGCTTTCCAGGGCAGCCCATAGGCGGGGTTCGGCGGCCGAGCGGGCGATTTCGCCGTTGCGCAAGCGCTGTAACTCCTTTAGTTCCAATTCCTGCCCCTGGAATTGTAAAAACTCTTCAAAGTCAAGCGTCGGCAGTTCAAATATCTTTTTTCTTCCCGCCAGAGAGTCCTTGAACTGGCGGTCGATGTAAAAAGCGCTGCTGCCGGTCACAACCAGTTTGAGCCGGTCGGCATATTCGTCATAAAGGAGTTTGAGAAAGTTGGTGGGATCGTTGAGATACTGAATTTCGTCAATGAGGGCAAATACGCGCCCGTCTCTGGCATTCGGCAAGTATTTAAAAATGTGTTCGGGCGCCTGATTAAGGTCCAGCAGAATGTCTTTACGTTCGAGATTCAGGATGGTCATGACTTCACCCGAATCCGCCAGGGTATCTGCCAATTGCCGCAACAAGGTCGACTTGCCCGTCTGCCGGGCGCCTATTAGCACCGTAATCTCTTTTTTAGGGAGGTGTTCGAGCAGTTCGAAGTACTTTTTTCGTCGCATGATTTTACAAATATCCGATATTTTTATTTTTTTCGTGAAAATTATCGGATATTTTTCAAAACGAATACCCGTGCTACCCTTCGTCCGGCGCCGTTTTTTCACTATCTCCAAGGGGCATTTTTGATAAAATGTGCTTCAAAACGGCTTGTTCTGCCAAGCCGGCGCGCAGCCGGAGTACGTCCAGCGCCAGCAAACTTTCATTGGCACTCGCGGCATGCAGATACCTGGCCAGCCAACCAGGTCTACCTGACATATCTCCCATTATATCCAAACTGTACGGATTAGCGCCCTCGTCGGGTAGCAATATGCCATAAAAGCGCCCCAAACTATCGGCAGCCTGTTGCAAACCAGCGATCTTTTCGGGTGAAACCGGCATGATGATACTGCGTTGGGTATTGCGCAATCCAGGTTCGTTGGATGTTTGTATACATGCCCTTATCGCTTTCTGCACGAATTGCCGCAAACTGTCGGCGTGCCCGGCCTGAACATATAGTGCCCGATTTTTTGCAGATGGAAGCACTTCTTTGCGCCTTGAGATTTCATTGAACATGTCATGGCGAAACTCTGCTGTTTTCTTTTCCGCATCAACTGCCGTCAGATGTACAAAATGAAGCAGCTCCTTGTCGCGAAAATGACGTTTTACAATATAGCCAATCAACACGGCGATGATGGTCAGATAGCCCAGATGCCAGAAGAAAAACCGATGCTTTGTCATGGAGCAATGGCGTTTTTTAAAAAAAAGAGGCCGCAGAGAAACGACTTTCCCCGCGGCCTCCGCGCACATTGTGTGAATTTTATGCACCAATCAATGCTGTACCCGCATGACCCGCTGAACAGCCGTTCCGCCGGCCGTTTGCAAACGGAGCAGCATCAGGCCCTGCGGAGCATTGCCGAGTTCGAACTGTGCGGAATGGCGTCCTGCTTCATACTGGTTGTTTTGCTGCGACACCACACGACCGTCGGCGTCGGTCAGGGTCAGGCTGGCGGTGCCGGCTTCGGGCAAATCAAAAGAAACCGAAATCCGGTCTTTGGCCGGGTTGGGCTGCACGGGGTACAGCACCGGCGCCTGGCGACCTGCTTCGGCCGGAATAAATTCCAGTTGCGCAGCCAGGGGCTCCTGCTGGCGGCTGTACAACATAGCCGGTGCAGGCGCTGCAGCCAGGTTCAGTACATCGTGTATCTGACCGGCCTGTAAAGCCGTAAACACGAGCGTGAAGGCCGTCTGGCGGCTGTCTTTGCCCTGCACAGTCGGGTCGAGCAACGCCGTGGCAAACCAGGCGGCCGCAACCTGATGGCTGCCGGTGAACGCGGCAGTCATTTCAAGGGGCAACAAGCCGCTTTCCATGTAGTTGAGGGTGAGGAAAGCGGGGTTGTAATCGAGGCTCAGCTGGAAGGCCGCGATACCGTCGAGGTCGGGCGTGATCAGGTCGATCCGTACTTCCTGACCGGCTTCAAAACTCAGATCGGGCACGAGGAAAGCCAGTGCGGCTTTCTGGCGGTCTTCGGCAGGCGCCGCAAGGCCGTCGGGTTGAGCGGAACCGTCGAGGTCGCCGGTTTTTACCACGGTGAAATCGGGCTGTGCCGTAGCGCCGGTGCCCAGGCAAAGGGCGATATTACCTGGCGGAATGGCCGGATTCTGAATGTTATAACCCGCCGGGATAAATTTCCAGGTCGGCACATTGCCGGGCAGGTCGCTGCTGGCGCCGAGCACCAGATCGAGCACCGTCTGCCAGTCGGCCGAAGTCACCTGACCGTCGCCATCGGCATCGGCAGCGTACACGTCGAGCGGGGTGGGAAGCGTCAGGGTGCCGTCGTTGTGGGCGGCATTGAGCAGGGCGTCGAGCACCGTCAGGCCGTCGGCGGCAGGGCCATCGAGGGAGGGTGTAATGAGGTAGTTGCAGCCGGCCGGCAAGCCGTTGGCGAAGAGGTAGTTGCCATTGGCGTCGGTCAGGGTCGATTGAACCACGTTGTTGCTTTTCAAGGCATTGACCGTAACGCCCGGCGCGGGATGCAGTTGCGCGGTGGTGATATTACCGCTGACGGGGCCCGAGGGACCACAGGCATTGCTATTGTCCTGAACGATCACGTAGGTTTCGCAATACGCCGCATTGCCGGCTGCGTCGATCGACCATATTTCCACGGGCTGGGTGCCGATCTCCGTGCAATCGAAAGTGACCGAATGGCTGTCGAGCGGGAAGCCGGTGCCGGTGCCCGATTTGCGGATGCCGTATTTCAACTGCTGGGAAGGCGTGCAGTTGTCGAAGGCGTAGAGCAGGAAGTCGGTGTCCCAAAGCGTGATCATGCCGGTTTGCATGATATTCACACTCAGGCCGTTGTGGCAAACGACGGTGGGCGGTTTGCAATCTTTGACCACAAAAGTGTATTCGCAGGTCTTTTCATTGCCGCAGCCGTCAGACACAATCCATTTGATCTTGTGGGTACCGTAGGGGAGTTCCGGCACCACGTAGGTTCCCGGCGCAGCCTGCGTGTTCCAGCGCACCGATGCAATCCGGTTGTTGCCGCTGACGGTTTCCTGCATCGTAAATCCGTATTTCTGATTGGCCGGCACGTTGCGCTGATCGAATGCGCGGGCGGTGCCGCCGGAGAAATTGGGCGTATTGAGGTTGTTGTAATTGACGGTGTTGGCCGGCGGCGGGTTGTTCGAGGTCACGACCGTCTCCATGGGTCCTACGCCGTCGAGGTCGAGGAAAAGCTGGTAACGGATCTGGACATTGTTCCCCGAGCAGGCATCGGTGGCGGTGACAGACAGGTCGGCCGGGCCTTCACAGAGGTCGTGCGAGGAGCCGTCCCACCAGTACATGGCGTTCCACAACTGCGCGTTGTTCTCCGTCAGGTCGCAAAAGATCACCGGCGACGCCGGGCAATCGATCACGATGGGCACTTCCACGTCCTGCACCTTGATGATCTGGTGGTATTCGAGGTAACCGTGGTTCCAGGAGTCGCCGTTGACCGTCGGGCCCACGTCGGAATTGACCGGGTTGAGGATCAGGTACGGATTGTAAGTGTTCGGGTTGTAATCGCACCACCAGATCAGTCGGAACCGGCGGTCGATCTTGTAGCAGCCCGGGGTGGAGGTGCTGTAAAAAACCTGGTCGTGTACGGACACGCCCACGTTGAAACCATTGCAATAGCCGTATTGCGTAATCACCGGCCAGATGGTGTCGGCGGTGGCGCCGCAGCCATAGACGGTAAAATCGTTCGGAAATTTGACGGTGTAGTAGGTTTGGGTTTGGGCTTCGGCTTTGAGATAAAAGGCGAAAGAGACGAGCAGGAGTAAAAATTGTCGCATAGGTCGAAAGATTGTTTTAGGCCACGAAAATAAGTCATGCGACGCCTGATTGTAGGGGTTGAAGTGAATTTACCACAATTCGGGTACTGCTGCGCCGCTGTAGCGCCGCCTGTAGCGCCGACCTCAAGGTCGGCGAGTCTGAGAGAAGGAACAACCCGCGATTTGCAGCAATTGCTGGCAGTGTCCCTTCTTGCTATTGATCGTGGCATTCGCTCATAATCGCGGGTTACTGCTGCCCTCAACAGCGCCGACCTGGAGGTCGGCGCTACAGCG
>JADZFP010000173.1 GCA_020849825.1 Saprospiraceae bacterium | reverse complement strand
TTTTCTCGTCTGCAGCATTTGGCTGCTTTACCCCTCCTCCGCTATTGCTCAAACTCCCGAAACCTACACCAACACCCGAAGCGAAGCGCACCGGCAGTTCCCGGGCACCAACGTCTGGGTGGTCCCGCCCAAAGGTTTCACTTCCGCCGTCAAGGCTTCCCCCGGCTTTTATAAAGACGAATTCAACTTCGTCGTAGTGGAAGAACTGGTCGGCAGCAATTTTCAGTTTGCCTACGGTATTCGCCGGCAAATGGACGAAGATTATGCCTTTCAGGCAGAAAAATTGCTCAAAATCAACGGCCTCGACGCCTGCGAAATGCAATATTTCGATGCCGGCGCCCGCAAGGTGGGTTGTCACACCCTCATCATCGGCAACGACCGATTTGCCGCCATCGTGCGCTTTTTCTACCGCACGCCCGAGACGACCACCGAGGCCGTCGCCGCCTGCCTGCACTCCGTTTTTGTCGACGTGGAACAGTATCCCGACCCCTTGAAAGCGGCCGGATTCAAACTGGATGCCGCGGCTTACGGGTACGGGCTGGTGGATAGCGATGATGATATGTTTTTTTTCGTCCCCATGGATGGCGCTACCGTCCCTGAAAGCATTGCATCTATGCTTATGGTGGGAATATTGTATAAAAAAGACCTGGGTGAAACCGCCCCGCCGCTGACAGAGGTGCACAGCACAGTCATTTCAGACCTGCCTTTCCCGGAAAGCCCCGACAGGGCCGCCACTGTAGCCGGATCGCCCATTTCGTTCAAAGGTCATGCGGCCCGGGAAACTTCCGCCGAATTGACGGTTGAAGGCCGGGCAACGCACTTTTATGCCGTCACCGTCGATCTGCCCAACCGCTTTTGCACCATCCTGATTTCCACTAAAACCAACCATGCAGCCGAGATGAGCCGGGCAAAAAAACTACTGGATACCATTCAATTCGATTGACATGAAAAACACCTGGTTCCTGTTCGTTTTTGCCCTTTTTCCGCTGTCTCTTGCAGGTCAATCGCTGCAACCCTGCCTCGACAGTGTGCTCCGTCACGCCCAACAATCCGCCCTGAACCGCAACGAAGTCGACTGGGACAGCATTCGCGCTCAGGTGTACGCCCAAGCGGCACCGGCGCAGACCGTCGCCGAGCTCGGGCCTGCGTTCTCTGCGCTGCTCGGCGCTTTGGGCGACGACCACGGACGGGTTTATTACCAAAATCAAATGATCGCTTACTGGTTCGGGGAGCCCAAAGCGCACCAAAAAGACATCGATCCGAATATGTGGGGCGCCGTTCAAAGCGGGCTTTACCCCCTGCGAACCGCCCTGCTGACCGATTCAGTCGGCTACATTCGCCTGCCGGGCATGCCCATGGGCGACAACAGGCAAATGTCGGCCGATTTGCGCGCTCAGGTTTGCCAACTGAGCGATCAGGGCGCCCGCTGCTGGATCATCGACCTGCGCGGCAACAGCGGCGGCAATCTTTTCCCCATGCTCGAGGGCCTCGGCCCCCTGCTGGGCGAAGGCCACATCGGCAGTCACCGCGATCCGGTCGCCCGTACCGAACACCGCTGGACGATCCGGAACGGCAATTTTTGGTACGGCGAATACCAGGCCGTCGATTTGCCCAATACCTGTCCGCTCAAAACCCCGCCGCGCATCGCCGTACTGACCAGCCGGTATACCGCGAGTTCGGGGGAGATGGTGGCGATTACCTTCAAAACCCGCCCGAACACCCGCTTTTTCGGCGAAAAAACCAGTGGAATGATCACCATTACCAACTGGGCGCAACCCTGTGATGGCTTATCCATCACCCTATCCGCCGCTTTGGGCGCCGACCGCACCGGTCGCGTCTATCGCGAATACGTCGATGTAGACGAAGTGATTCCGTTTTTTATCGCGGAGGAATTTGACGACGATCCCGCCATCCAAAAAGCGCTGAACTGGTTGCAAATGAAATAGCCTGGTTTACAAAACAGCCGCTTTTAACTCCGCTACGATCTGCTCCACCCTCTCGGTGAGCCGCTCCGTCATTTGCCGGGCGGTATCGCCCTCTTCGCGCTCGGCCAGTCGCTCGATGTCGTACGCGAGCGCCATGGCTTCTTCTTCGTTCAGGTAGCCCAGCTGGCCTTTGATGGTATGCGCTTCGGCAGCGGCGTTTTCCCACTGCCCTTGTTCGATGAATTGCCGAAGTGTGATCATCTGGACGGGCATTTGCCGGCCAAACAACTCGATAAATCGCGCGACCAGGGTTTCGTTTCCCAGCAGTTTTTTCAAATGATCGAGATCAGGCATGACGGGTGCAGGTTCGGTTAAGCATGTTTTTTTTAATAAATGCTCAGCCAATGTATGGCGTTTCCCCTGCTGAAAACCACCGGATACGCCGTTTCGCGGTCAGATTTTACCCTTTTTTACACTTTTTGCCCAAGTCTTTACCAACCGGCCTCGCAGAAGCGGGGAGTTTTGTCGGGTCAAATAAATTTTCCCTTAGGCTCAAAACCAGGAACATGAACTATCCGACTTCCCTTTTGAAAATGCTTCCGGCGCTGCTGCTGTTCTTTTTTACGGCAAATATTCAAATCTCAGCGCAGAACCCCTCCGGCAACACAACCCCGCCCCGCCCGCAAAGCCTGATGACCGCCAGAACCCACGACGGCAAAATCGAATTGCGCTGGTTTCCGCTGGGCGCCAGTCTTTGGCGCAATGCCCTGCAAAAAGGCTGGGTGCTGGAGCGCATGGAATTGAGCGATGCCGGGCAAAAAAACGGGTTCAAACGCCTTTCGGCCCAACCCCTGTTGCCCCGCCCGGCCCGCGAATGGACGAGCGCCGACACGGCTTCCGTGTACGGCAAAATCGTCTTCCAGACCCTCTCTTTGCCCGCACCCGACTATGCCCGCGCCCGCGATTTTGACGAAAAAGAGCGCCTCCGCAACGAAGACAACGCCGCTTTTGCCTATTTCATCCTGGCCACCAACCTCGATCGGGCTGCCGCACATGCCGCGGCCATGGCCTGGGAAGACGGCGAGGTGCAAAAAGGCCGGAAATACCTGTATCGCTGCTACGTAGCCGGCCTGACCAATCAGGATACGGCGATGGTTGTCGCGGGCGATCCGGCGTTCAATACACCTGCGCCGGCGCCCGTCGGGGTACGGGCCGAGGAAGGCGACGGCGCGGTGACCATTTACTGGAGCCGCCCGATCAACGACCTTTACTTTGCCGCCTACGATCTCGAACGCTCCTCCGACGGCGGGCGCAGTTTTCAGCCCATCAACCGCCTGCCCATCCTTTTTGCCAATGCCCAGGCGCCTGAAATTCGCTACGTCGATTCGGTAGACAACTATACCGCGTACCGGTACCGCGTGGTCGGGTACACTTATTTTGGCGACAAAGGCGCGCCTTCGGCCGACATCCGGGCCATGGGGCGCGACCTGAGCCCGGCCGTCGGGGCAGTCAATATTCAGGCAAAAGGCGACCGCAAAAGCATCGACATCAGCTGGGAACTTCCGGCTGTTTCTGCCGACCTGGCCGGCTTTCGCATTGGCCGCGGCGCCGATGCCGACGGGCAGTTCACCTATCTGAACGACAAACCCCTTCCACCTTCCGCGCGCCGTTTTACCGATAAAAATCCGGCAATCGGCGAGCCTTTCTACATCGTACATGCCGTCGACACGGCCGGCAACATCAGTCCGGCGTACCCGGCCATGGCCTCCGTTCTCGACACCATTGCGCCCGCGCGCCCGCTGGCACTGAAAGGCGAATGCGACACGCTCGGCATCGTTCGGCTCGAATGGCAGCCCAACCGCGAAGAGGATTTGCTGGGTTACTACGTTTTCCGCGCCAACAGTCGCGACGACGTGTACAAGCCGGTCAACCCTACGCCCTACGCCAATCCTTCATTCGTCGATACGGTGCCCATGAACGCGCTTAACAGGGAGATTTTTTACAAAATCACGGCCCTCGACTACAATTACAACCCCTCGCCGTACTCGGAACTGCTGGTCGTCGTGCGCCCCGACATGATTCCACCGGCCGCCCCGGTGTTCGGGCGGTATGCCATGCAGGGCGACTCAGTACGGCTGGAATGGAAGCCCAGCCACAGCGGCGACGTTGCGCAACAGGTTTTGCTGCGCAAAATGGCAGGTGAATCGGAATACAGAACCGTAAAAACTTTTACCGGAAACAGCATACGCCAATTCTCTGACGGGCCTCTCCCGCGCGGCGCCGAGTGCAGTTACATCATCGTGGCAACGGATGCAGCCGGCAACCAGGGTCGCTCCACAACCCTTGATCTTCGTGTAGCCGACGACGGACGTCGCGCGCCCGTCAGCCTTTTCCAGGCGCGTTGGGATGCCCGCGCAAATGCAGCAGAACTGAGTTGGGAGTACCCGGAAACCAATTGCCGTTTCATCATTTACCGGGGCAAAGCCGGCGAGGAACTCCGAACCTACAAAGCCGTTTCGGGCGCCGAGCGCAAATTCACGGATACGCCCGGCAAGGGGGCATACCGGTACGCCGTCAAAGCTATTTACCCCGACGGCGGGGAATCGGACAGAAGCCCCGCGGTAGAAATCGTGGCGGAGTAAGCGCCCGCCGTTTGATCTTTTTTGTCTGGTTGTCAATTCATTAAACACATCCAATGAGAACTGTCTTTTTTCCCAAAATACTTGCGTTCGTCTTTTTCTGCCTGGCAGCCGTCGGGCAAAGCGCCGCGCAGGATGTGCAATCGGCTTTCCGGCAAAAGCCGGTGGAATTCAGCGGGAGTATCGGGGTAGGCACCCAGTTTTACGGGGTGAGCGGCGTGCCGGCCCGTTCGGTCAATCCGATGTGGAATCTGAGCGGTTCGGCGGCGCTGCGGGTGTACGGATTCGACATCCCCTTTGCTTTCACCGTGGGGCGGCAAGGCGCCCGGGCCGACGGTCCTTCTTTCGGGCAGATCGGTATCAGTCCGCGCTACAAATGGCTGACCGTACACGGCGGCTGGCGCAGCCTGAATTTTTCCTCTTACACGTTGGCAGGGCATACTTTTTGGGGCGGCGGCGTGGAGTTGCGCCCCGGCAAACTGCGTTTCGGGGCGGTGTACGGCCGGTTTCGCAAGGCCAGAGAAGTGGGAGAGGTAAACGGCGATCCCGCCGGTTTTTACCCCACGAGTTACCGCCGCACCGGTTACGCGATCAAGCTGGGTGTCGGAACGGAGCGCAGTTATTTCGATCTGTTGTATTTCCGGGCAAAGGACGACGTCAATTCGCTGGTCAATACTGCCGGGGCCGACAGCCTGGGCGTCACGCCGGGAGAAAATGCCGTACTGGGGTACAATACGCGGGTAAAGCTGGGCCGGTCGGTCTCGTTTTTTTCCGAAGGCGCCGCCAGTTTGTACACCCGCGACCGGCGGTCGGCGGCCGTAGAGGAGACCAATACGGCCGAGGCGCCGCATTTTTTCCTGGTGCCCAAACTTTCCACCCGGCTCAATTATGCGGTCAAAGGAGGCCTGGAATTTACGTTTCGGCCGGTGCAGTTCAGGATCGGGTACGAGCGCATTTTACCCGAATTTGCCACCATGGGAGCCTTTTTCTTTGCCAACGACGTGGAAAACATCACCGTGTCGCCCACATTTAATTTGTGGCAAAACAAGGTACGGCTCAGCG
>JADZFP010000172.1 GCA_020849825.1 Saprospiraceae bacterium | reverse complement strand
TTCGGCGTGATGATTCTGATGCTGATGCCCGTAAGGCCGGCGCGGCAGGTGCGGCCGGCGCGGTGGGTGTACACCTCGGGTTCGTCGGGCACGCCGTAGTTGATCACGTGCGTGATGTCGCTCACGTCGATGCCGCGCGCGGCCACGTCGGTGGCGATGAGCAACTGGAGGTTGCGTTCGCGGAAGCGTTGCATCACGCGGTCGCGGTCGGCCTGGGCGAGGTCGCCGTGCAGGGCGTCGGAGTTGTAGCCGTCGCGGATCATTTGCTCGGCCACTTCCTTGGCTTCAATTTTGGTGCGGCAGAAGATGAGACCGTAGATACCCGGATTGGCGTCCACGACGCGTTTGAGCGTGGCGTAGCGATCGTCGGGGCGGCACACGAAGTAGATGTGCTCGATGTTGGCGTTGATGCGGTTCTTTTCGCCGACGCGCAATTCGCGCGGTTTGTCCATGTAGGTTTTGGCGATTTCGCGCACTTCGTCGGGCATGGTTGCCGAGAAGCACCAGATCGATTCGCGTTCGGTTACGGCTTCGAGGATGATGTCGAGGGCTTCTTTAAAGCCCATGTTGAGCATTTCATCGGCTTCGTCGAGCACTACGCGGGCGACGTGGTCGAGCTGGATGGCCTGGCGCACGAGCAGGTCGACGAGGCGGCCGGGCGTGGCCACGACGATCTGGGCACCGGCCCGGATTTGTTTCATCTGGGTTTCGATGCTGGCGCCGCCGTACACGGGCACGACTTTGTACTTGTGCGCGAATTTGGAGTAGTCGGCGAGGTCGCCGGCGACCTGTACGCAGAGTTCGCGGGTGGGGCAGAGCACCAGGGCCTGCACGCTTTTCATTTTGGGGTCGATGCGTTGCAGCAGTGGGAGGCCGAAAGCGGCGGTTTTGCCGGTGCCGGTCTGGGCCAGCGCGATGAAATCGTCTTCACCGCTGAGCGCGGCCGGAATAACGAGTTCCTGAACGGGAGTAGGCGTCTCAAAACCAAGCGCCGCAATACCTTGCAACAGCTCGTCGCTGATGCCGAGTTCTTTAAAAGCAGTCATAATGAATTACACGGAAATCCGGTCAGCGGGCCAATCACACAAGAATACGACAAAGCAAAGCGCCGTCCCGAAGCTTCGGGGCCCGATGGGTTGATTTCCAAAAGAGTGTTGGGTGAAAAAGTTGAACAAAATTTGGGGCCGACATAATTTTTGCCCCCGACGGGACAAAGGTACGCGGTTTTTATAAATGTTTGGAAAATTTTATTTTGTGGGGAAAGTGTGGGCGGGCGCCCCCGGTGCAGCAGGCACGAAGCGGAGTCCGTTGTCGTGCGAAACAGGGGTTGCGGTCGTTTTGTGCAGAAATATTATGTCGCGCAAAGCCGCGAAGCGCGCAAAGAATTTGCCCCTTGACTGCCCCTGGGGCTATGCGTGAAACTTTATTTAACAGGTTTTTGGGCAGCCGCCAAACGAACCCCGCCTGGTTCTGCTCAAAACGCCCCCTGTTGTACTGATATGGAATAAATTCAAATGTTTGCTTTGATAAATATCAGTACAAACGCACCCCGGGTTTGCTAGAATTTTGTCCCGTTATTGATTCACAACCGCTTCGTTTTGCCATGAAAAAACGCTATTTATTAATTGTGCTTGCGGCCATAGTTTGCCATTTCTCCCTGTACGCCTCCGCCTTTGATCCGGCTCGCGAAACCTGCGATACCCTATTTACCCGCGACGGTCGCGTACTGCTTGTGCAAGTGACCCATATTTCTCCAAAAGGGGTCAAATATTGGTTGTGCAATGCGCCGAACGACAACCAAAAGTATTTTATGCCCTTGTCGGAAGTGCAGGAAATACGCTGGGAAACCACCCGCCAACGCGAGCTGTATCAGGTTTGGGTGCATGAATACGGCAGTCAATTCCCGCTAAGGGGCTATTTGCTTTCTACCACGGACTCGACAGTTGTTCTGATCCGCTCGTTTCGGCAGCCTGAAAACGCGTCGCGCCACGTTATTCCCGTTACGCGCATCAAGTCCCTTCGTTTTCGGGAAAAAGGCCGCTTGGGAAAAAGCATTTTGGCCGGCGCAGTCGTGGGCGCGGGCACCGGCTTCGTCATTGGTCAGGCACAAGGAGACGATCCGGAGAACAATGGCTCTTCATCTCTCTCTTTGTCGGCAGGTGAAAAATCAATTCTCAACATGTTTGTTCTTGTACCCGCAGGGGCGGGGGCGGGTTTTATTATCGGCGCTTTCAAAAAGACAGTCGACATCAGGGGCAATCCGGATAATTACCGGCTGCTGCGCCCGATGATTACCCGGTATACGGTGTCCGGCAGGTGATGTTCCGGGCTGGATTGGGTAGATGAATACACCATGCGCCGACAGGTTTCATTATGAGCAGGTTAATAAACCCTTATCTGGTTCAAGTTCCTGAAAAATCTTCCCTGCGCGAAGTCTCCATTCCAACCCTAAAACGTCACGAGCGCAGTCATGCTCCTTTTCTCACCAGTTCACCAGTTCACCAGTTCACCAATTCACCACCTCTCCCTTTCACCTCACTACCGTCAAATCCCCCCGGAATTCCAGCACCCGTCCCGATTGTGTTTCCACGCTGGCGACGAAGACGTACACCCCGGCCGGCACTTCTCTGCCGCGCAGCCGGCCGTCCCAGCCTGCCGCGCGATCGTTGGTTGTCAGATCTTCACCTTCAAACATCAGATCGCCCCAGCGGTCGTAGATCGCCAGCCGGCGGATGCGCAGCGGGTCGTGGCTGAACAGGGTGAAGCGGTCGTTTTCCTGTTGGGAGGCGGGGTGAATGACGTTGGGCGCGTACACATTGGGCTCCACCACGACAAAAAGCCGGTCGGTCGCCGGGCAGCCGGCCGTGTCGGTCACGGTGAGCGTAACCCAGGTGCTGGCCTCGGGCCAAAAACGGTAATCGAGACAATCGGCGCAGCTGCTGCTGTCGGCAGGCGTCCACACGGCGCTCAGGATCGGGCGATCCGGCAGGCCTTCCAGCCACACTTCATCGCCCGGATACACAGGCTCTTCCATCCTTTTCACCACCAGATCGACGCCGAAGCTGTCGGGTTGGCCCAGGAAGGCTTCCAGCGGCCGGTTGTAACAACCCGTGGCATCGCGCACCACGAGGCCGTATGCGCCGGCTTTGAGCCCGCCGGCTGTGGGTTGCGTGCTGAAATGTTGACCCTCGTCGGTAGAGTACTGGTAGGGCGCCAGTCCACCGTAGGGCATTTCAAAAGAAATTTGTCCGTCGGAATAACCGAAACAGGACGGGTCGGTCGCCTGAAATTCAAAAGCCGGCGACACAAAATCGACGAGCAGCGAATCGGCGGCGGAATCGGTGCGGCGGCACACGCCCAGGTAACCGGTGGCGGAATAACGACCGGGCGTATACGTCACCAGCATGGTGTCGGGACCGTACAGGAGCACGGAGTCTTCGAGCACCCACTGCACGCCGTCGAAGCGGCCGGAGGCGATCAGGGTGTCGGGGCACACGCCGTCGCCGATAAGGCTGAGTTCAATTTCGGGTTTGTTGGTGGTGGTAAAGCCCGAATAAAACGCCGCGAAACTGGCCGGTTCGTTGCGGCCGTACATGGCAATCTGCACGGCGCCTTCCGCCACCACGCTGAGGGTGCCGGGCGAATCGGAGGCGTCGAAAAGGTCGAGTTTGCGGTAGGTCACGAAATCCGGATTGCCGGGCACTTCGGCCGGTGCGCCGATGGCCACCGGCGCACCGTCGACCCGGACGGTGACGACCGAGTCTTTCATGGCCACGATCATCAGCCCGCCCTCAAAGCTCATGTTTCCGATTTTATTGGGCTGGTAAATATTGTCGACGGCATTGGGTATGCCGCAATTGATCGGCGGGACAAAAATGAGCCCGGCTGTGCGCGGGGCATCGTCGCCGGACGACGCGCCGCCGATCTGCTGGTATACAAAGACGGGTTCCGAACTCAGAATGTACATATTGCCGGCCGGCGAGTATTCTGCCGTGGGCACAACCCAGTATTCGCCGGCATCGAGTACGGCATCGGGGGCGGCAGCGCCGTTGAGCCAGATTTTTGTATTGTTATAATGGGCGATAATGATCGGGTGTTCGAGTATCGCCGCGCCGTTTCCCTTGCACAAGATGTATTCTTTACCCACCAGTTCGACCGGGGCGATCTGGTCGATACCGATGTCGTGGGCCTGAAAGGACACCGGGGCGCCGATCCAGGAGCCGCAATTGACCGCTACGGGTTTGGTGCTGCTGAGCAGCGCGCCCATGAATCCGTTGGGCGGCTGAATGGTAGCGGAAAAGTTGACGTACTGGGAAAAAACCACCGATTCGCCTTTCATCAGGAAAAGCGATGCCGGCCCGCTGCTCTGTACGTCGATGCCGCCGCTGTGAAAATCGGTGTCCGGATCGAAGTCGGAAAAAGTGACCAGGGTGGAGTCTTCGGTAGCCATGACGCCGACGAAATTGGCGCGCTGCTGGCTTTCATCGACGGCCTGCACGAGGTGGCCGATCCGAAACGTGTTGCCCAGGGCGGCGCGCCCTTTGCAGGTCAGGTCGCCGGCGTGGTATGCGGAGTTGCTGTGCGCCCTGAAATAGGCAAAAAACGGCTTTTCTCCCACGATGACCAGCCCTTCATCTTTCAGGGGGATGTTGAGTTGGTTTTCGGCTACGAGCACCGGCGAACTTTGCCAGGTGCCCAGCGAATAGCGATACGGCAGCGAGTTGCTGATGGTGACGGTGGCCAGCACCACGTCCTGCCCGTTGCGGATTTGCACCTCGAACGGATCGGCTTCCGGCGTAGAAAGGTAGAGGTATTGGGGGCCCCATTGATCGCGGGCATGCATAGGCGGCAGCCAGTGAATGGTATCGATCTGGGCAAGCAAATCAATGCCTGGCCATAATCCGAAAAGGACGAACAACAGGGTGATTTTTCGCATAAAAATTGTTTTGCGGCCCTAATTTAATCGGAAACACGTAGAAATGGCCGGAGTTTAAAGCGGCTTTGCCCGGATTAGCGCAATGCACAGGTAAAACCGACCGCTTGTCGATCAAAACCACTTTTCTTAGCCGGCCGTAAAATTGCGCCGCATCCCGCCTGCCGGTTTGTGCGTATTGTGTTCAACCGAACAAACGAATGGTATGATCAGGTCCTGTCTACTGCTGCTTTTATTCTCAACAACTGCCCTTTTTTTACACGCCCAGCCGGATCCCTGCGGCGAGCCGCCGGCCATGACGTCGACCTGCGCGCCGGCCTGTGTCATCTGTGATATCGACGGCTTCACCGGAATCAACAACAGCACCATCCAGGGGCAGGCCCCGCCGGGGTTTTGCACCACAGTTGTGCATCATATGCAGTGGATCGCCTTTATCGCCGGCAGTACCAACCTGACGCTTTCGGTGGAGGTGTTCAATTGCCAGGACGGACCCGGTCTTGAAATCGGCATTTATCAGGGGATCAATTGCCAGAATTTTCAACTCGTATCCAACTGCAATACCGATGTGCAGAACAATACAACCGCCGTGTTTACCAACACCGTGCCGCTTGTCGTCGGTCAGTATTACTATTTTGTAATGGATGGCAATCAGGGTGATATTTGCAATTACACCATTCATGTGCTCGAAGGAAGCACAGCGGTTGATCCCCTCTTTTCTTCCGGCGATATTCAGGGGCCGTTTGAAACTTGTCCGGGGCAAAAATCATACACGGCCACCGGCGTGACGGGCGCTACCGAATTCAACTGGATGGTCGACGGCGCCACGGTGGCGCAAGGCCCCAATGCCACGATCAACTGGAGCGCGCCCGGCACCTACGAACTTTGCGTACAAGCCTCCAATGCCTGCGACGTCGCTCCCGCCACCTGCCAGACCGTCACGGTGACCGCTATCCCGCCGCAGCAAATCAGCGCCAGCCTCTGTGCCGGCGAATGCCTCGACGTGGCCGATACCACCCTTTGCGATCCGGGCGACTATACTTTTCATTTTATCACCGCCGCCGGTTGCGACAGTGTGATTCAGGTCAATCTGAATTACAACCAGACTTTTATCACCAACCTCGACCTGCACATCTGCGACGGCGATACGCTTTTTGTGGCAGGACAGCCCTTTTTTCAAACCGGTCAATACCAGCAGGCCTTCAGCACGGTACAGGGGTGCGACAGTTTGATCAACCTCGACCTGACCGTGGTGCTCTGCCAGATCGCGGGAAGCCTGACGGCCGACGACGCGGTTTGTCATGGAGAAAGCAGCGGGCAAATTCATTTTTCCGTCGCCAACGGCACGCCGCCGTTCAACTATCTCTGGGAGCGGGTGGGCGCCAGCGGACCTTCGGGGCAGGGCAGTCTGGCGGCGCTCAATACCACGGAAACCATCGCTCAGTTGCCCGCCGGCGATTACCTGATCACGGTGTCGGACAATTACGGCAATCAGTTGATCCTGATCGGTTCGGTGGGCAGCCCGCCGCCGTTGAGCAATGCCCTGAGCCTTTCCGAATACAATGGTTACGGCGTCTCCTGCGCCGATGCTGACGATGGCTCCGTGACAGTTATGGCCGGGGGCGGCGTGGCGCCTTATTCGTATTTGTGGAGCAACGGGGCGACGCAAGCCAATCTCAATCAGTTGCCGGCTGGGGTTTACACCCTCACCTTGACCGATGCGCAGGCGTGTTCGCTGGTACAAACGGCGACCCTGAGCGCTCCTGCCCCACTGGTGATGAACGCCGGGTTCAACAACCCCAGCTGCGAGGGTCCGGGTACGGGCAGTATCATGGCGGGGGTGGTTTCAGGTGGCACGACCCCTTACGAATACGATCTTTCCGGCGCCGGGTTCGGTCCGGAAAACCGGTTTGACGGACTTTTTCCGGGCGCCTACACCCTGACGGTACGCGACGCCAGCGGCTGTACGCTGAGCCAAACCGGCGCGCTGACGGCCCCGGTCATCCCGGTTGTATCGGCCGGCAACGACGCTGAAATTAACCTCGGCGAGGAGGTCTTGCTGGACGGCTACGTCAATATTGCACCAGCTAACATCATCTGGTCGCCACCCGGCGGCCTGTCGTGTACCGATTGCACCGACCCGCTGGCGCGCCCTTCGGAAACGACGACTTACATACTTGCCGCCATCTCTCCCGACGGTTGCCTGCGTTCCGACACGGTCACGGTGCGGGTCGACAAGGTGCGGAACGTGTACATTCCCAACGCATTCAGTCCCAACGACGATGGTGACAACGACCGGCTCGTTGTTTCCTGCGGTGTGGCGGTGGAGCAAATTACCTTGTTCCGCGTGTATTCGCGCTGGGGCGAACTGGTGTACGAAGGCTACGACCTGTCGCCCGACGATCAGCATGCCGGCTGGGATGGCCAATTTCACGGGAAAACAGTCGATCCCGGCGTATTCACCTGGGTAGTCGAAGTGGCCTATCTGGATGGCGTGAAGGAGGCGTTTACCGGGACGGCGACGGTGTTGCCGTGAGGGGGGACTTAGGCTTACCAGCACAAATCGCGCCCTGGTTTTTCAAAAGACCAGCACCCGCTCGCTGTCGAGCGCCCAGGCGACCAGTTCCTGTATATCCGGCAGCGATGATTTACATTTGCCAACAACGCCGTTTTACAGGACCATGCAAGACCTTATCGACTGGTTTCAACACATTCAGCCGCTTTCGGCAAAAGCGCAAGAGGCGTTGTTGCGGCATTGCGCCGTGCTGAAACTGAGCAAAGGGGAAATATTGCAATCTATCGGCCGCACTTGCTACACGGTTTATTTTATCCGGAAAGGCAGCGCGCGTATTTTTTACTACAAAGACGGCAACGACATCACCGAGTCGTTTGCTTTTGAAAACAGTCTGCTGGCGCGGGTGGAAAGTTTGTTTACCGGCCGGCCATCGCTCAAAGGCATTGAAATGCTGGAGGATACCGAACTGATCGCTATTTCGGCTTTGCCGGTATTCAAATTGTACGATGAATTTCCGCAGATCGAGCGGCTGGCGCGGAAGATCACGGAGCGCGGTTATGTCGACACGGTCAACCGCATCGAAAGCCTTCAGTTTCACAGCGCCGAAGAGCGTTACCGGCAACTGCTGCTCGAAGCGCCCGACCTGCTCAAACGGGTTCCGCTGAAGCATATCGCTTCCTATCTGGGCATTACGCAGGTGAGTTTGAGCCGGATCAGGAGAAAGGTGCAGCCTGTGATTATTTAACAAATGTAAAAGGAAGCGCGGAGCGCGGCGGGGACCTTTGCCGCTGTTATGACGCATGATTTTCCGCTTCCTGCCGCCGGTCTGCGCGCCAATGCGCAACAATTCGCACTGTTGGTACTGGTCAATGCCTTCGTAGGGG
>JADZFP010000171.1 GCA_020849825.1 Saprospiraceae bacterium | reverse complement strand
GTTTGCAGCAACAATCCCTGTCCGAAACGTGCCGTGAAATCGCCCAGCGCGAGCGATTGCAGCCAGCGGTTGGGCCGGTTGAGGAAAAAATGCGCGCTGTAAAAATCAAAACCCTGCGGGTTGCTTTTTGCAAAAAATGCCTCGCCCGGATCTTTTTCGGCGGTCAGGCCGAAACGCATACGGTTGTCAAAATTGTGCTGATACCGCAGGGCCATGGCAAAAGGATCGCCTTCTGACGAAGACGGAAAATTGCCGGGCCAGGCTCGGCCCCAGCGCAGCAGCAGTTGGTCTTTGCCTTGCACAAAACCCTGCCGCAGCGGTGTAAACCGCGTATCAAGGTCGCCCCCGACTTTTACAAACGGCAATACCCGGCGAATGTCGCTGAGTTCCCAGCCGGGCACGGCCTGCAATTCGTATTCGTTGAGCAAGGGGCCGGTGCGGGCGCGGTATTCCAGCAAATTTTCGATTTGAATGTCGTTCAGCAGATGCAGGTCGAGCAGTTCTTCCCGGCTGGCCCGGTTGAGGTTGAGCGGGCGGGATTGCAGGCGCTCCAGGTACTCTACAAACTCCTGGATATTACTTTCGGTAGGTTGTGCGCTCTCACGGATGTAATTTTCCAGAATTTCAGCGGCAGAGGTCTCTTCCGTTTGCGCCGAAAGAGGGCCTGCCGACAGCAGCAGCAGGTAGAAAAAAGAAATGGTAGAAAAATGAATCCGCATGTATGTAAAACCTTGGGTGACCGGCATCCTTGTTTGTCGTCAGTAAACGGTACGGACGCAGGACAATTATCTGGCGAAAATACCGTTTGTTGTGGCGAATCAAGGAATCGGATTTTCGAACAGGAATAAGATTCGGACACGAAAAATTCATCAGAGTTCGCCTCTACTTCCTGCACATCCGCTACTTTTGCCTATCTTTTTCACCAATCAAAACTCTTTTGTCACATGAAAAAAACTGTTTTAGGAGTGCTTGCCGGGGCCGCATTGATGTTTTCCCTGGCTTCCTGCGGCGAAAAACTGCTCACCGACGAGCAAGTGCAGGCTGAAATCCAGAAAGGATTTGATGCCGGTAAAGCAGCCGTAGAAAGCGAAGAAAACGCCAAATGTGATACCGAATTCGAAACGCGCGTGACGGCCGAGCTGGAAAATATGAAAATGCAATTCCAGGAAGCCAACTCCGCCGCACCGGCAGTGCCTTCCCGCTAAACACAGCGCTTCATCGCTCAACCATTTTTGCATTAATTCTTAACTGAAAAAATTCCTTTCTCTATGAATAAGAAATTGCTCCTTGCCGGTATTGTCGCCGTAGTCGGCTTTGTTACCCTGACGGCTTTCGGTGGCAAAACGCTCGAACAGCAAAAAGCAGAAATCCAGACTGCCATCACTGCCAAACTCGAAGAATTTCGCGCCACGAAACAGGAAGAGTGCAATACCCGCGTAACGACGGAAGCACAAAACCGCTTCACGCAATGGCAGGCCGAAGAAGAAGCCAAAGCCGCTGCCACGCCGGGTAAAAAATCTTCGACGCCGAAAAACAAACCGGCTTCGAAGCCCTCCACCCAGCCGCTCCCGCAACCGCAACCGCCGGCTCCGACCAACCCGAAATCCGACAAAATGCAGGGTGGTACCAACACTTCGGAAAAACAGGACAAAATGCAGGGCCAACCCAACACGTCCGACAAGAAGAAGAAAATGCAGGGCGGCGGTAACTAATACCGCATTAGCCTCGAATAAAAAAATGGCTGCCCCACTTCGGGCGGCCATTTTTTTTAACCCCATAAACCCCAGGGCAAACACATATAAATTGAGGCATAAACACCTGCAAAGTCAAATCACATGATTACATGATTGCAGATTACATGATTTAAGATTACATTATTGTTGATTTAAGAAGTATTCTTAGCGTATAGCGCGACACTTAGCCAAGCAGAAAAGCGGTCAATGCTACGACCTTCAACAATCTTAAATCATGTAATCTTAAATCATGTAATCCAACTGATTATCAATAATTTAAATTTTTGATTGGGGCCATTCAGCGCTCATGCGTCTGCCCCGCCCATAAACCTCATAAACCCCATAATCCTTATAAACCATATAAACCGAGGTATAAAAAGGAAAGGCCGCCCTCGATCCGAGGGCGGCCTTTCTATACAGAAGTCTATTGTTCAATAGACGACTCGTTTACTGACGAACGAACGTCGTGTTGGAGCAGTTGTCGGTGCCGATCGAAGCCGGGTTGGTTTCGTCGGTTACCGTGTAGGAAAACGTGATCGTTACGCGGTCGCCGTCTTTCGAACGGGTACCCGAACCTTCCACGAAGAACTTGTCACCGTCGGGCTCCTGACGAGCGATGGTGATGTTGTCGCAGTCGATCGTAGCACGAACGCTGGCTTGGAAAGCACCCCAGAAATTGGTGATCAATACTTCGTTGTCGGCTGCGCCGGCAGATACGATGGAAGCATAGGAAGTAGGTGTGCTGGCGGAGCAATCTTCAGTTACGAGGTAGGAGCCCGTGTAGTCGTTTTGCTTGGTTTCGCATTCTTTGTCGCAAGCGGTCGTCAGGGCGCCTACGGCGAGAACCAGCATCAGAACAGGCAGAAAAAAGAGTTTTTTGCTCATGTTAGAAATTTTTGAGTCGGTGATAGAATGAGTTTTGAAGTAATTTCGGTGCAAAGGTACACAAAAGATCAGACGAGAGAAGGCTTTCGGGATACCTGTGTTGCCTTTGTCGGTCGTAGAAACGTCAGAATTTTGAAAACAGGTATGAGCCGCGCCGGAAAAATTAACGATCCGGCTGAATTAGCAAAGGGACTGCGCGACCGTCGACCCGGAGTACGTATACACCTGCGTTAATGAATTCAGGAAGCGCTATTTGGACTTCCTTTCCTGCCCTTCCGGATATTTCGAGCATCTGCTTTTGGCCGTTGTGTTGAAACAATTCAACCCGGGTTGTAGGACTATCCGTCCACGTCAGATGAATGGTTTGTCCGGGCAAGGCCGGATTGGGGAATACGGGGCTCTTGGTTTCAACAGGCGTTTCCGAATGGCTGGCATACGACACCGTGGCGCAGGCCGTGGCGCTGCAGCCGTTGGCGCCCGTTACGGTGAAACAATAGATGCCCGGACTCAGCTGTTCGAGTATCAATACGGAGTCCTGACTCGACCCAAATCCTTCCCAACTGATCGTATATGGCGGAACGCCGCCACTGGCTACAACCCAAATCGAACCGTCGGTCGCCTGGGCGCCGCTGGCTGAAAAAGTAGTGAATGTCATCGCCGGAACAGCAGTCGATACAACTACCTGAACGTCGGCAACGGTACTGCAACCGATCTGCAACCCCTGCCATAAAGCCGTTACTTCAACGTTTTCATCGGACTGATTCAGTGTGTAACAATTGCCCTGTTCCATATTGCCGGAGGGGCTCGACCAGGTGTAACTAAGGCCTGCAAGCGCGTCCAGACATATTTCTTCCGTCGGGTGCGCACAGTCGAGATACACCGTTGCCGGCAGGTTTTCCAGATAAACAGCCGGGTCCAGAACGGTCACGGTCAGGTGAGCCAGCGTATCGCAGGCGCCCTGTGCGTCGAGGATCAGGTCGTAACTGCCGGCTCCGGGGAGTGCGTATCCGTGGTAGGTAAGCGCCTGTCCCTGGCAAAATTCCAGAAATTCATATTGTTCTGTAGCCCAACCGGATGGCACAATGAGGCCAAACACCGCGCTGCAGGCGTGCCCGTCGGTGATGGTCACCTGCCGGTTGCCGGGCGTAGCGAATATCGCCGCGGCATCCATTGTTCCTGTATCCCAGTGATACTGATAGGGCGCTGTTCCTCCGAAGACTTCGACGGTGGCCTGTCCGGCCTGTCCTTCGCAGCCCACCGGCAAAACATCGATAAATTGGGCTGAAAGGGCGGGCGGTTGTTGTATGTCGATGCTTTGGGATTGAGAATACCCGCCTGCGCCGCTGACGATCACCGTATACACGCCGGCCGGCACATCGGATAAAACGGGAAAATTGTTGCTGAAACCCTGCCAGTCGTAAAACAATCCGTTCAGATTGCCGTACACCGAAACGCCGGCAACACCCGACGAATCGCCGAAACAGGGCACATCTTTATGTTGCATGGTCACCACGGTAAATGGTGGGGCAGAAGCGCCGCCATATTCAAAAGCGAGTTTGAAATTTTGCCCCTCGTTGTTTTGCAGGATGAATGTTTCGGGAATAAAATCGTCGCCAATGGTATCTATTTCTGCCCTCAGATAGATTTCGAGGTAATAAGCAGTGCCTGTAACCAATCCGTTTGTCAGGCCGAGGTTCGTCGTTTTGCTGCGGTAGCGGGTGGTGTACGGCCCAACAAGTGTGTTGTAATCTTCTTCCAGTTGCAACTGCTGCCAGGCGCCGCCGGTTTGGCCCTGTGGGTACACGCGGTAAAAGAGCGACATGCCGCTCACATTATTTTGGCAGCTTTCCCAGGTAATTCCCTTTGCTTTTACCAGTTGCAGTTGCTGGATTTGGCCCAGGTCAAGGCCATCGAAACGGGCGCCGAAAGGGCAGGATGCAATAGCAAAACTGTCCAGCGTGCCGTTGATCCTAAGCCCGATGCTGGTAGAGCAGTCTCCAATAAAGGCATAGCCACAGGCAATTCCACGGCTGAATGGACAGATTACAAGGCAGATGAACAAGGCACAGGTGTGCAGGACACGGCGCATGGGCTGTAAGTCGGTTTTTGTTCGAAGGATGATGAAAAGAGCCGGGGAGACAAGCAAAATTAGCAAAAACAAAGGCTTTTGGTCGTAAAATTCTGCTGCCTGCCTACCTTTCGCTTCCAAACAGGACAAAAATCGTACCCATGCGCGCGAACTCCCTCGTTGTGTCCAAAACTGCCCATTATTTCTCTCGTGGAGAGCCAGGGCCTCATGTCCGTCAGTTCTGGCTGGTTTGCCACGGCTATGCACAGTTGGCCGACGAATTTTTGAACGATTTTCATCTGCTCGAAAACGGTCATACCTGGGTGGTCGCGCCCGAGGGGCTAAACCATTTTTACAAAAAAGGTTTTGCCGGCGACGTAGGGGCCAACTGGATGACGCGGCGTTTTCGCGACAGCGCCATTCAGGACAATGCCATTTACCTGCAAACGCTGTACAATCATTGTGTCGGCCAGTTGTCCTCCGATGTCCGTATCATCCTGCTGGGTTTTTCACAGGGCACGGCCTCAGTTTGCCGCTGGATGCTGCGCAACCAACCCCATTTCCACGACCTGGTGCTATGGGCCGGCATGCCGCCCGAAGACCTCGATTATGCCGCACACCGGGAATATTTACAGAACAAAAACCTGTACCTGTTGTACGGCGCCAGCGATCCTTTCCTCACACCCGACCGCATCGAACAGGTGCACGACATCGAGGGTAAAAACGGGGTGGATTTTGAAGAAACCAGGTTTGCAGGGGGGCACGAAATACCCGATACCGCGCTTCGCGACCTGTTAAAAAAACTCAACTGAACGCTGAGCAACTTTCGTCTTTGCTGCGATCTCAATCTAATGTTTACCTTCGCCGCCTGCCAAAACACAGTTATTTTCTATGGATTTTAAAAAACTCCTGCCCCATTTCATCGCCGTAGGCATTCTGCTGGCGGTAGCCGCATTCTTCTTTGCACCCAATGCATTCAGCGGAAAAGTTTTGCCACAGCCCGACAACGACAAGGCGCGGGCCATGCAAACGGAGGTTCAGGCCTATATGAAAAAGGACGGCAAAGCGCCGCTCTGGACCAATAGCGGTTTCAGCGGAATGCCCGCCTATCAGATTTACTCACCCGTAGAAGGCAACCTGACCCAATCGCTGAGCAAAGCCATCTTCCTGTTTGGCGATTATACTTCGGTCTGGACGCAGGTGTTTGCCGCCATGTTTTGCATGTACCTGTTTCTCAGTGTGTTGAAGATCGATTGGCGGGTGGCGGTGTTCGGTGCTCTGGCTTATGGTATTTCGACGTACAATATCGACCTCATCGAAGCGGGGCACTCGACCAAAATGGCCGCTCTGGCGCTCACCCCGGCCATGCTCGCCGGCGTGGTGATGGCCTTCAACGGCAGGTGGTTGCTCGGCACGGGCGTTTTGGCGCTTTTTACGGCCATGCAGGTATTTGTCAACCACGTTCAAATCACCTATTACACGCTGATGATTATCGGTATTTACTACCTGGTGCAGTTGATTGAGGCTATTCGCAGCAAAAACTACCTGATTTGGGGGCGCGGTTTGGCGGTATCGGGCCTGGCGATTGCCATAGGTTTTGCCTGTAATACCTCGCGTCTTTGGCCGACGTACGAATACAGCAAGGAAACCATTCGAGGCAAATCGGAGCTCACCCAGCGCGCTGGTAAAGGCGATGGCCTCGACAAGGATTATCTTTTTGGATGGAGTTATGGCGTGGGAGAAAGTTTGACGCTGCTCGTTCCGCATGCTTTTGGCGGCGGCGCCAACGAAACTATACAGGAAGGCGAGTTTTATGACAAACTGGCCAAAGGCCGGTCGGCCGCCGAGAAAAGACAACTGGGCAGCCAGATTGCCTCCGCTTATTACTGGGGCGACCAGCCATTTGTCGGCACTGCTATTTATTTCGGCGCCGTCGTGATGTTTCTGTTTGTATTCGGCGCCTGGCTGGCGCCCGGCAGCGTCAAGTGGTGGCTATTGGCGGCCGGTTTGTTCAGCCTCTCGCTTGCCTGGGGCAAAAACTTTTTCCTCAATGATATTTTTTACGACATCCTGCCCATGTTCAACAAGTTTCGGGCAGTGTCGATGGCGCTCGGTCTGACGCTTTTGTGCATGGCAGGCCTGGCGGCAATGGGGCTGCAAAAACTTTTCGATGCCTCCATCAGCCGGGAAAAGAAAACGCAGGCTTTGTACGCCGCTCTGGGCGTAACCGGTCTGCTCTGTCTCGCAGCAGGCTTTATGGGCGCAGGTGTCGGACCGCAGGATGCCCGACTCGCCGAACAACTGCAGATGCAGAACCTGAGTGACATCCTGATCCGCGACCGCGAAAGTATGGCCCGCTCTGATGCGTTTCGCTCCCTGGGCTTTATCCTGGCTGCCGCGGCTCTGGTATGGCTGTACCTGCGCGGTACCTTGCGCGCCGGGGTTGCGGTCTGGGCCATTGCGGCCATTTCTCTTGCCGATACCTGGATGGTTTGCAGCCGCACGATCTCGGCCGACGAATACGAAGCCAAACGCTCGGTTATTGCTCCGCCAAAAGAGGAAGCATTCGACACCCAGATCAAAAAAGACCCGGATATTCATTTCAGGGTGTTCGATATGGCGCGCGGTGGCGCCACGACCAATTACGAACCCTCTTTTTTTCATAAAAACATGAGCGGCTACCATGCCGCCAAACTGCAACGTTACCAGGAAGTTATCGACACCTTTTTTACGGGCAACGTGGGCCAGAATCTGCATGTCGTCGGTATGTTCAACGGTAAATACATCATCACCACGAAAGGTGAAGTGGTCGCCAACCCGGAAGCGCTGGGCCATGCCTGGTTTGTCAAACACTACCAGATCGTACCCAATGCCGATGTCGAATTCAACGCTTTACATAACCTCAATCCGCGCGACACGGCAGTGGTACAGCAGGATTTTGCCGGACCGCTTCAAGGCCTTGCCATTCAGCCCGACAGCAGCGCAACCATCGATCTGGTGAGCTATCACCCCGATCTCATGGTGTACGAATATTCCGCCAAAACGGAGCAACTGGCGGTGTTCCCCGAAGTGTATTACCCGCCGTCCAAAGGCTGGAAATGCTACCTCAATGGTCAGCCTGCGCCCGATTTTACCAAAGTAGACTATTTATTGCGGGGCATGCGCCTACCGGCAGGGGACAAGATGAAACTGGAAATGCGTTTTGAACCTCGATCGTACTATCTGGGTGAAAAAATCTCCATGGCCGCTTCTATCCTGGCATTGCTGTTCTTTTTCGGCGGATTGTTCTGGTGGTTCCGTAAAAATCCGCTCGTCAGCAATGTGAACCTTGCCGATATGCCCTCGGGTGAAAAGCCGGCCACAGCCAAGGAAAGCGATAAAAACGCGCCGAAGAAGGGGAAAAAATAAAAGCCGGCAGGAAATCTAAGGAATGGAGTCTACCGGCGATTGGTTCAGTTTGTTCGACGTGTACGCAAACAAACAGGCCGTCCAGAACGAATAAAGCGAATAGACCAGGGCTGGTTTGACCATTTCTTCGTTGCCGATAAGCGTACTGGCGATCAGGAAGGCGAGGGTTGTGTTTTGCACCCCGCTTTCCATGGCCGCGGTGATACGTGAAGAGTGATCCAGTCCCATCCATTTCATAAAAAAGTAGCCGAAAAACAGGCAGGAAGCATTCTGAATCAGCGCGATCGGCGAGATGATCAGAAAATCGCGCATGGTCAATCCTGCGCCGCCATAATTTTCACCGGCAAACATCTTGATCGCAAACACAATGGCCAGCAGCACCCTCATGACGTATTGGGCTGGCTTGCTCAGGCGGTCGGCTGCATCCGGGTAATGGCGTCGAACCAACACCCCAAGGGCTGCCGGTATGATCGTTATGAAAAAAATATGGCTTACCGTATCCAGAAAAGGCAGGTGAAGATCAGTCTCCCGCCCCAGAAATACCTGCAGGCCAATATTAACCACAATGGGTATGGAAAACAGGGTAAGGAAGCTGTTAACGGAGGTTATTGATAAAGACAATGCCACATTGCCGCGCCACAGATAAGTCAGAAAACCCGACGTAGCGCCGCCCGGACTGGCAGAAAGAATGATAAAACCGACTTTTAATTCAGCCGGGAGCGGAGCAATCAGGCTTATGATAAATGCAATGATCGGCAAACCAACCATTTGTGCGCCCAAAGCCGTGAAAAATGCCCGTGGATGAAGAATAATTCGTTTAAAATCGGCTGCCGTCAACGACAAGCCCACACCAAACATAATCAGTCCAAGCACGGAACTGACCGCGATAT
>JADZFP010000170.1 GCA_020849825.1 Saprospiraceae bacterium | reverse complement strand
TGCGGGAATCGGAAATCGACCAGCCAGATATTTACATCCCGGACGTTTTTCGGCCCGGGTCGGCTGACAACGGCATTTTTACCGTCTTTGCCGATCAGCAAATCCTCAACATCCGGATCATGCAGGTATACGACCGCTGGGGTGAGTTGGTAGCCGACTATCGCGACCTGGCGCCCAACGGGCCGGCCGGCTGGACGGGCGATTATCGCGGAAGTGCCTGTTCGCCGGGTGTATACGGGTATTATATCGAACTGGACATGGCCGATGGGTCGGTGAAACGATTGAAGGGCGGAGTGACATTGGTGCGGTAAGGAAAGCAAAACTGAAGTATTCTAATGGAAATGTCTTGAATTCCCGATACAACAACCGGTATATTGTATTTTTTTTCAAATACTGTTTTGGGAAAAGTTTTTTTGTCAAAAGCATTATATTTCAGCCGGGCATTGCTTCATAGCCCTATTCCAAACTTATTACAGTTTCGTTGTACACCTTATATCCATTCCGTTTATGCGCCCAAACCTAGTCCGGCGAGCATCGCTTACCGTCTTGCTTTTCCTGTTTATTCATCACATTTCCGGGCAAAACTGCCCGCCCTACACATTCTCCATCGCCACAACCGATTGCTTTTGCCCGGGCGAACCGGTAACACTCACCGTAGAGGGCCCATCGGGTAATTTTTCCTATTACTGGACCAACGGACAAACAGGCAACCCCGCGACGTTTTATTTCCCGCCTTCGCCGACTTACGGAGATATGAACGTCAATGTATTGGATGAAAGCACCGGCTGCGTGTATTTCGCCCCGTACAAATACGGCATGTTTTGCATCGATTTGGAACTGGATTCCAATGGCCCCAAATGTGAGGGACAGGCTACTACGCTGACGGCAACGGCCACCGTGGTCAACAATGGCAGTGCATTTAATCCGAATTTTTACTGGTCGACCGGCGCTACGGGCTCAACGACAACCGTCACAACTGCCGGGGAATATGAAGTCTATTTTGCCGCCACTCACCCCAATTGGGTGGGCGGTTGTTACGATACGGCCTCGATCACGATCAGTACCATACCGGCGCCCCAACCGGTCATCGAAGGCCCGGAAACCGTCTGCGAAGGCAATTCGATCGACCTGATTGCTTTTGGCGGTCCGTTCGTCACGCACAGCTGGAACCCGGGCGCAAGTGATACCGATTTGTTGACGGTCACGGAGCCGGGTAATTATTCCGTTACCGTGACCAATGAATACGGCTGTAAAGGAACTGCCAGTCATACGGTCACCGGCCTGCCGGGTACGCAGGCGGTGATTATCGGTCCTTCGCAAATCACGTGCCTCGATACGGCCGTTTCACTTAAAGTACTCGGTGTGCACGATCAGATCGAGTGGAGCAACGGAGCCAATACTTCCTCGATCTGGGTGAATGCCGGCGGTGAATATTCGGTTACGGTAACCAATGCCTACGGTTGTACAGCCGACGACTTTCATGTGCTTGGGGCACAACCCATGATTCCGCCTCAGATTACCGGCCCCTCGGGCATTCCCTGCCCTGGCGACACGGTACAATTACAGGTGATCGGTACCTATCAGGCGTATGTTTGGTCCAATGGCGCAAACTCGGCTGCAACCAAAGTTGCTCAGGGGGGCACGTATGTCGTGACGGTGACCAATGCCTTGGGATGTACCGCCACCACAAGTTTTAGCCTGGGAATGGGCGCTTCGCCGTCACCCGGCATTTCGCCGCCTGCTTGTAGTGGTAATGCCTTGCAAATGACTGCATTGGGCGGCCCATTTGCCCATTATAAATGGTCCAATGGAGATACTGCCAGCCACACTACTGCATGGCAACCGGGAATCTATTCTTTGACGGTGACCAATACAGCCGGCTGTACGGCCACGGCTGTAGCGACGGTCGACGGCGCTTTGTTTGCACAACCCCTTATCAATGCCTCCCCTTACACCTGCAACGGAGTCGTTCAACTTGCCGCCCCCGCTGGTTTTCAGCATTATCAATGGTCGACCGGCGATACATTGGGAAGTACCACTGCCACGAGCAGCGGATTGTTTAGTCTTGTTACAACCAATGCAGCAGGCTGCACGGCATCGGCACAGTTAATGGTCACTGTACCGCCGATCCCGAACACTGTGTTGACCGGCGGCGGCACTTTTTGTCAAATCGATCCTGTTACGTTGGCTGCGGATGCGGGTTTTGTCGCTTACCAATGGTCTTCGGGGCAGGTCAACGTGCAGGCCATTTCTCCCGGCCAACCAGGCGCTTATGCCGTCACGGTGACCGATGCCTACGGTTGCACAGCCAGCGCCGAAACCACGGTTGATTTATTCCCCACCCCATTTGTACAAATCAGCGGCGCGACAGCCTTTTGTTCGGGCGCTACAACCGAATTACAGGCCTCGACCGGCTTTATTTCGTACAACTGGAGTAACGGCGCAAACGACGATAGCATCATTCTTACTGAAAGCGAAATCATCTCGCTGACCGTAACGGATGCGAATGGTTGTCTGGCGACAAACACCGTTTCCGTGATCGAATACCCTGCCCCGCAAGTGCAGATTACCGGCCCCGCATCAATTTGCAACGGCACTTCGGCCAGCCTGAGCGTATCCGGCAACTTTTCCTTCTACGAATGGTCGACAGGCGCCCTGACGCCGGGTATCAGCGCCGTACAGGGCGGCAATTACGCGGTTACCGCAACTGATACGAACGGCTGCCGCGACACGGCTTATTTTACCCTGAGTACCGGCGCTCAATTGACCCCAACCATCGCCGTACAAACCAACTGGTGCCAGTCGTCCGTAACCCTCGATGCAGGCGACGGCTATACGAGTTACCAGTGGTCGGGCGGGCAAACAGCATCAGAAATCACACTCGACGCTTCTGGTACTTATGAATTGTGGGTCAGCGATGCTGCCGGATGCAGCGGCACTGCACAGGTAAATATCAACGTGCCTGTACCGCCCGTCCTCGGCCTCAACGGGCCAGCCTCTGTTTGCCCCGGAAGCGGTGCGACCTTGCAGGCAAGCACCGGTTTTGTGCAATATACCTGGCCCGACGGACCGGGCAATGCCGCCTGGCAGGCGCCTCACAGCGGAACGTATGCCCTTACAGCCACCGATGGCAACGGTTGCACGGCCACAGCCTCATTTACCATCACCGAATTTACGCCCCCCG
>JADZFP010000169.1 GCA_020849825.1 Saprospiraceae bacterium | reverse complement strand
GGCTTTCAATGGCCAATCTCTATCCGAATTAATCACAATCAATAATCTATTTATAAATCAACATTCTCACATCCACTCCCAAATCGAAAATCAAATTCGGAAATCGGAAATCGTACATCGAATATCGTAAATCGAAAGTCGCAAGTCACCTCACCCTTCCACCGCGCCCACCAGCCGCACTGTTGTCGGGGTGGCATTGCCTTGCGGGTTGTTTTCTTCCGAGATGGCGTAGGCCGCCGCGCCCGGTACGCAGGCGAAGGTTTGCCAGTCGACGCCCGCTTCGCGTCTGATCAGGCCCATGTTGCGGGGTTGCCCGTCGACGATGGCCCAGAACTGATAATAGGTAGCGCCGCGCGGGGCCGGCAGGGTACTGAGATCGACGGCGAGCTGGCAACTGGCGGTGTTAAGGTAGGCCAGGCCGGTATTCAGGTCGTCTTTCAGCGCCAGTTGTTTGGTTTGCGGGTCGCGCAGCAGGGCGACCTGTTCCTGCAGTTTTTGCGCGGCCTGTTCGCGGGTCAGGCATTCGCGGGCCTGCCGGTCGAGTTGGGCGATTTGTTCGTTTCGGGTGTCATTCAGGCGCCAAAGCCCGATGACGGCGGCCAGCAAGGCCACGCTTGCGGCAGCGAGTCCCCAGAAGAAGTAACGCTGTAAGCCGCCGGGGCGCGCGGTGGGCGCAGCCGGGGTTTCGCGGCCGATCAGGTCGAGCACGCGGCCTTTCATCCAGTCCGGAGGCGGCACGGCATTGGACTGGGCGTATTGTTCGAGCGCCTGCTCCACGGCGGCTATTTCGGCGCGCACTTCGGGGTAGCGGGCGGCCATTTGCTCCACTTCGGCGCGTTCGGCGGCCGAGCACTGGCCCAGCACGTAGGCTTCTATCAGACCCGATTGTAAAAATGACTGGAGATCCATGGTGATATCTTGGTCGTGATTAAAAGGGGGTTAATTGGCCTGTACGCCCAAATATGCGGCAAGTATGAGCACTGCCAGGTGGTGTTCGCCAAAAATCTTGCGCAATTCGCCGATGGCAAAGCGCAAGCGGGTTTTCACCGTACCCAGCGGTATCCCGGCAACCTCGGCCGCTTCTTCCTGCGTATAGCCCTGAAAATAAATCAGGTCGATCAGCAGCCGGTACTTGTCGTCGAGGCGGTCGACGATCTCCCGCACCCCGACGTGATCGGGGTTGGTTGTCTCGGTTCCGGGAGCATGTACGAGTGAATCCAGATTGTCGGTTTTCCGGTAGTGCTGAAAATAGGCTGTGCGTGTGGCGTCGATGGCGGTATTGCGGGCAATATTGACCAGCCAGGTAAACAAGCGGCCTTTGGCGGCATCGTACTGGCCGGCATTGCGCCAGACTTTCACGAAAGTGTCCTGCAATACCTGTTCGGCCAGTTCGCGCGATTGCACGATACGGAGCACCACGCCGAACAGGGCGCCGCTGTACGCATCGTACAACTCGCCGAGAGCCGAACGGTCGTTTTGTTGCACACGAAGGATCAATTGGTCTTGCATCGGGAAGCGGAAGTCAGTTGAATCGGGTAAAGATATTGCTGAAAAAATTTGCAGGCGCTTACCCGACAACAATAAAGGCGGCCGTCCGGTTGCCGAACATTTGAACAAAAAGTGGACAGGTTTTGCGTAGGGGCAGGATGAGGATTTGAGGATACGAGGATGCGAGGATTTGAGAAAAGGGGTGTTGCCGCTTCCCGGGAAACATTGCATTCCGGCAGTAAGACTGATGAAAACACGTCTTTCAGTCAGGTTGGCGCGGGGTTTCACCCTTTTGTCAAAAAACTAAAACGTACATTTTGCAATGAGACCAACCAGGTGAGGACTTCGGAGAAGTCCCGCATTTATAGCCACGTTTTAGCATCGTTTTTTCAGGACTTCGGAGAAGTCCTGCATTTGTAAAAAAACGCGCGACTTCTCCGAAGTTGTTGTTTTAGAATGACTTTCTTTTCTATAAATGCAGGATTTCTCTGGAGTCCACACGCCCCGGCAGGACTGTGTCTTGATTCGCTGGACGCATGTTTTGAACTGTAATAAGGCTCAACCGGTGAATGGCAAAACAAAGCCGACGAAGGCTGTCTCACAAATCGGGCCGGCCCTATCATGTCAGGCAAAGTCGCACAGCACGCAGTGAATTTGCCCTTTGCGGACTTTGAGGCTTTGCGTGAAGCTTATTTCGCCAGGGTTGTCGGGCAGCCAGGCTAATGGGACGGCTTTTATTGGATGAAAAAAAATCTCCCCAATCAAAAACCGTCTTCCTCTCCCCTCTCGTAGATGCTGCCAAATTCACCTTTTCACATTTTCTCGTCCAATGAAACAAGTCCTTCACCTTCTTTTCTTCCTCTGCGCCCCGCACTGGCTGCTGGCGCACGGCGGCACGCTCAAAGGCCTGGTCACCGATGCCCAAACCAACACCGAGCTGCCGGGCGCCACGGTCCGCATCGCCGAACCGGCTTTGTCGACCGCCACCAATGAACTCGGTATGTTTTCGTTCAACGACCTGCCGGCCGGTGAGTATGCCGTCACGGTGACCCTGATCGGTTACGCCGCGCAAACCCGGACGGTGCGCGTCAGCGACCACGAAAGCGCGGAACTGAAATTTGAACTGCAACTCAAAGGCCTGAGCCTGTCCGACGCCGAGATCGCCGCCCCCAGGGCGCGGCCGCTGACCAGCCTCAGCCAGGTCGACATTCAGGCCCGGCCGATCAATTCCGCCCAGGATATTCTGCGCTACGTACCGGGTTTGGTCATTGCCCAGCACGCCGGCGGCGGCAAGGCCGAACAGATTTTCCTGCGCGGTTTCGACATCGACCACGGCACCGACATCGCCTTGTACGCCGACGGTATCCCGGTCAACATGGTGTCGCACGCCCACGGGCAGGGCTACGCCGACCTGCATTTTATCATCCCCGAACTGATCCAGCGCGTTGATTTTCAGAAGGGTCCGCACTATGCCAACATCGGCAACCTGGGCACGGCGGGTTATGTCAAATTCGAGACGCCGGATGCCCTGCGCGACAATTTCCTGCGGCTCGAAGCGGGGCAGTTCGACCACTACCGCGGCGTGGCGGCCGTCAATTTGCTGGGCAAACGGGCGGCGGCGCGCGGCACAAGTGCCTATGTGGCGGGCGAAACCATGTTCCAGAACGGTTATTTCGAGGCTCCGCAGGATTTCAAACGGCTCAACCTTTTTGCCAAATTCCGGCAGGCCTACGACGACGGCAAAGTGCTCACCTTCTCCGTTTCCCGCTTCCGCAGCAGCTGGCTGGCCTCGGGCCAGGTGCCCGAACGCGCCGTGCGCAGCGGTCAAATCGGTCCTTTCGGCGCTATCGACCCCAGCGAGGGCGGCCAAACCGGACGCATCAACCTCAACCTCGAACACCTCATGCCGCTCGACGGGCGCACGGTGCTGAAAAACCAGTTCTTCCTCTCGCAATACGACTTCGAACTGTACTCCAACTTCACTTTTTTTCTCAACGACCCCGTCAACGGCGACCAGATCCGCCAGCGCGAAAACCGCACGATGTCGGGCTACAACGGCTATATCGCCCGCGAAACTGCCCTGGCCGGACAACCGCTTTACCTCGAAGGCGGCGTGCAACTCCGCTACGACGAGGTGCACGACAACGAACTGAGCCGAACGACCGGCCGCGTATTCACCCGCGAACGGGTACAACTCGGCGACGTGCAGGAACTCAACCTCGGCATTTACGCCGACGCCAACTGGCAACTCTCCGAGCGATTCAGCGCCGGACTCGGCCTGCGTTTCGATCAGTTCCATTTTTCCTACCACGACAAACTGGACTCGACCACGGGCGCATTTACCCAAAAAGGCAAAAACATCATCAACCCGAAACTCAACCTGAAATACGCCCTCTCCGACCGGTGGTCGGTGTACGCCCAGGCCGGCAGCGGATTCCACTCCAACGACGCCCGCGTCATCCTGCAAGCCGCCAACGAAAACATTCTGCCCCGCGCGCTGGGCTACGAAGCCGGCGTGCAGATCAAACCCTTCGACGGCCTCTTGCTGTCGCTGGCCGCCTGGCAACTCGACCTGGAACAGGAATTCGTGTACGTCGGCGACGAGGGCATCGTGGAGCCGGGCGGCAAAACCCGCCGGCAGGGGCTCGATGTCAGTCTGCGCTGGCAACCCACCCCCTGGCTGCTCTTCGACGCTGATTACAACTATACCCGCCCCAGGGCAACCGAGGCATCGGAGGGCGAAAACTACATCCCGCTGGCGCCCCTGCATACCAGTATCGGCGGCATCACCCTGCGCAATCGCTCGGGGCTGAACGCCAGTGTGCGCTACCGCTACCTCGCCGACCGCCCGGCCAACGAAGACAACAGCCTTGTCGCCGAGGGCTTTTTCCTGCTCGACGCCCAACTGGCCTACGCACCCGTGCGGCGCAACGGACAATCGCCGGTAGAATTCAGCCTCGGCGCCCAAAACCTCGCCAATACGCTCTGGAAAGAAGCGCAGTTTGAAACCACCAGCCGCCTGCCGGGCGAATCGGCCGAGGGCGTCACCGAAATTCATTACACGCCGGGCACGCCATTTTTTATCAAAGGCGGGGTGACGCTGCGGTTTTGAAATGCCGGGAGGGCAACGAGTTTTTTAAAAAAAATTTCACCGCCACGAAATCCAAAACCCTCCGCCCACTCGTAACTCCTATCAACCTTATAAACCTCATTAACCCCGCCATTTTTCACCGTCCATCAATATCCAAAACAATGAATCCTTCCGTCCGCAAATTCCTTTATGCAATGCTGGTCATCTGCTGCACGGCCTTTGCCGCCTTTATTTTCTGGAATGGCAAAAGCCGGGTGGTGCTCCCCGAATTGAAACCCCGCCAGGGCGCCCTGGCCCAGGCCCGCGAATGGCCTGCCACGCAGGAACGGGTCGCCGGCCTGATGAAAACCCTGGAAGCCAAACCGAACGATGCCAAAGCCAAACTGCAACTCGCCAAAGAGTTTATGCAGGAAGGCCGCGCGACCGGCGACTTTACCTATTACAATGCCGCGGCGCTGTCGCTCATCGACGAAGTGCTGGCTGCCGATCCGCAGCATTTCGAAGCGGGCTGCCTGAAAGCCCTGGTGCTGCTCTCCCAGCACCGCTTCGCCGAAGCACGCGAACTGGCGGAAAAGGCCCGCCAGCAGAATCCCTACAACGCTTTTGTCTACGGCCTGCTCACCGACGCCTGCGTCGAAATGGGCGATTACGAACAGGCGGTGGCCACGACCGACAAAATGGTGCAAATACGCCCCGACATCCGCTCGTACAGCCGCGTGTCGTACCTGCGCGAAATCCACGGCCAGCATGCCCAGGCCATCGAGGCGATCCAAATGGCGGTTGCAGCCGGTTATCCGGGCAATGAAGACACCGAATGGGCGCGTATGGTGCTGGCGCATTTGTACGAAGACAACAACCAGTTGGACAAAGCCGAGGCGGAATACCAAAAAGCCTTGCAGGAGCGCCCCGAATACCCCTTTGCCCTGGCCGGCCTGGGTCGTATCGCCCGCTACCGGCAGGATTACCCGTCGGCCATCCGTTACTTCGAGCAGGCCCGGACGGTCATGGCCGACCTCAGTTTCCTCGAAGAACTCAGCGACCTGTATCGCCTCAACAACCAGCCCGACACAGCAGCCGAATGTGCGCGCATCACCCTCGAAGCCCTGACGGCCGACAACATCAGCGACGGCGCCGATCCGGCAGGCGGGCACTACTCCGACCGCGACATTGCGCTGATGTACCTGAAAACCTGCGAGTACGACAAAGCCCTCGACTATGCCCGGCGCGAGCACACCCGCCGCCCGCAAAACATCGACGCTTGCGAGACCCTTGCCTGGGCGCTGTTCAAAAAAGGCCAATACGCCGAGGCGCTGCCGCTGATGCAAACGGCGCTGCGCACCGGCTCCAAAGTACCCGAACGCCTCGTCAGGGGCGGATTGGTGCTGGTCGCCAACGGACAACACGCCGAAGGCTGGGCCATGGTCGACCAGGGCCTGGCGCTCAAACCCTATCTCGACGAATCGCTGCGCGCCGACGTGGAGCGCTTTCGCAACCAGTAAAAAACGGCCAACCATGAAACGCGCACTGCTTTCCGCCGCCATTGTTACGCTGTTGTCGCCGCTGCATTCGTACGCGCACACCGTCAACTACGAACTCGCCGCCATGCCGCAAACCGACGTCGCATGGCGCTACCTGGAACTCGGATTTACCCATATTCTGCCGCTCGGGCTCGATCATATTCTTTTTGTGCTGAGTATTTTTTTCCTGAGCAACCGCCTCAAAACGGTGATTTGGCAAGCGACGGCGTTCACCATAGCCCACTCGATCACGCTCGGCCTGGCCATGTACGGCTACCTCAAACCCCTGCCGGCGGTGGTGGAGCCGATCATTGCCCTGTCGATCTTCTTCGTGGCCGTGGAAAACCTGCTGGCGCGCGAACTCAAACCCGGCCGTATCGCCCTCGTGTTCGCTTTCGGGCTGGTACACGGAATGGGCTTTGCCGGGGTGCT
>JADZFP010000168.1 GCA_020849825.1 Saprospiraceae bacterium | reverse complement strand
TCCATATTCAGTTTGTCGAACGACCGGGAAGGGCGCCCAAGGGCCCGTTTGAGCCGCCAGCTGCGGAGGTTGTGGTGCAAATCGATGACGTGATCGTAACGTTCGGCTTTCAATTCAGGGATGAGACCCGCTATGTCCTTGTCAAATACGTACACCTTCGCGACGTGCGGATTGACCTGCATAATAGGGGCAAAATTCTTTTTGGTGACAAAATGAACCTCATGTCCCAGTTGTTCGTGCAATACCCGCACAACCGGCGTAGTCAGAACAATATCGCCAATGGAAGAAAAACGCAGGCAAAGGATTTTCATGGAAAAGATGCCGCTTACTTGTTGGTCAGGACCATGTATTCCCAGGGGTCGAGTCGCATATCCATTTCAGCGGTTGCCTGCACGGTGCTGCTGCCGAAAAGGTCAGTGTAGGCGCCGCGGGCATCTTCGGGTACCCGAAGCGAAAAAGCAGTACTTACCTTGCTCAGATTGAGCACTACCAGTGCTTTATCTCCGTTTTTCTCTCTGAAAAAGGCGTAGATGGCGTCATCGTTGTTCGTCGGAATTTTGACCAGTTTGCCCCCGTCTTTTCCCGGCCAGACGGCCTGGTTGGTATGCCTGAGCGCGATCAGTTTCTGATAAAAAGGTGTGCGGGCATATTCGCCCCACTCGATCGGGTCTTTTTCAAAAAATGCAAGGCGTTTGTTCAGTTTGTCTTCCTGGCCGTTATACAACATCGGAATGCCCTGCCAGGTAAAAGCCAGCACATTGAATGCATCGGCAGAAGGGCCGTAGAGCTCGGATTCGGTGCCGTTGTGCGAGTTTTCGTCGTGATTTTGGGTAAAATAAAGCTGGTAATACCCTTCCGGGTAGAAGTCGTCGAGAAAACGCAACAAGGTATCGAGCGACGAAGCATTCTGGCGGCCGGCGGCAATATCCTTGGTGACGTCTTTCCATTTCCAGCCATAGTTGGCATTGAAAGCAGAGCGGAAATGAGCGGGTTCGTCTTGCCATTCGGCCAACATGAACGTCGTTTTGACCGAATCGAGCGCCGGGCGCGCTTCCTGCCAAAAATCATTGGGCACCAGGCCTGCCATGTCGACCCGAAAACCGTCGATATCGACGTCCCGCAGCCAGAATTGCATGGTTTCGATCATGGCGCGGCGAAGGCCGGGATTGTTGTAATCGAGGTCGCACACGTCCGACCAGTCGGTGATCGGCTCGCCGCGTTCGTTGAGTGGCACCGTAAAATCGCCGTTGTAACGGGAGTAGTATTCGGGGTGCTCCGATTTCCAGACAGCGTCCCAGGAGGTATGGTTGGGCACCCAGTCGAGTATGACCCTGATGCCCAGTTCGTGGGCAGACCGCACCAGCAATTTCATGTCTTCCATGTTGCCATAATCCGGATTCACCGCCCGGTAGTCTCGTACGGAATACGGGCTACCCAGCGATCCTTTTCTGCGTTCCTGCCCGATGGGATGTACCGGCATCAGCCAGAGCACGTCGATGCCGAGCGCTTTGAGGCGCTGCAATTGTTGCTGAACACCCGACAGGTTACCTTCCGGAGAAAACTGGCGGATGTTGCACTGATACAGAACGGCGTTTTTCGCCCATTCCGGCTGAGCGGGCTGGCCCGGATCCGATTTGGCCGTGGCTGTCATGGGCTGCGGGGTGGGTTGACATGCGGCAATCAGCAGCAATGCGATCAGCCAGCAGGAGTTGTGTAATTTCGAGAACATGTCCGATACGGCGATTTTTCAGGCAATGTAGTTAAAACCTGTTCTAATTTCCGACTGGAGGAGGGGTCGGTGAATTATCCATCCGGACCTGAATTCCGGTTACGTTGATTTCGGTATTGCCTTTCCAAACCATCCGGAATCCGCGTTCCTGCACCGCCCAGGAGTTATTGAAGTAGGGGTCCTGGCAAGCGATGTAAACGATCATTTTGTCGTCGTCAAAATTCCAGTGCCCGGTTTCCACAACCTGGCCTTTGACGAGTATGTCGAAGGTTTGGTCTTCGCGGAATTTGAGCCATTTACCCAAAAAGTTATGGTGGACGGTTGTATCAGAGGGCTGGAAAGCCATCATGGGGTACCACCAGCCGGTCGCCATAAAAGCGCGGCGACTGCTGTTGGGACGCGGTAATTTGTCCCAGGGCACTTCTACCCTGCGCGGGGCTTTTTTCACCTGATAGGTATAGGCGGAATCGGGTTGTTCTTCCGTAATGACGTGGGAAGCGCGCCAAAAAGTCGGGTCGACCTCCTGTGCCGAACCCTGCTGAGCGCTATCGGGCGCCGGGGTGGTTTTTTGCGCGTTTTTGCATGCGACAATAGTAAGCGCAAGTAGTGATCCCCAAAGGAAAAGTTTTAAGTTCATGGTGAAAAAATTCTGGATGGGAAGTAAATCAGGAACAAACCCGTTCCGTCTTGCTTTGCAATTCAGCCAATGTCAGGTTGGTGAAACCGGGAATGACGCAATGTGCGTACAATAATTGTTCCGGCTTGCCTATTCCGACGACAAAAAAGCCGCTGTGCGCCGCACCGAATACGCCTGCCAGGGTATCTTCAAAAACCGTACACTGTGCGGGTGCAAGTTGCAACGACTGGGCAGCCAGCAGATATCTTTCCGGGTCGGGTTTGGGCTTTTTAATAACATTTCCGTCGACGACGGCATCGAACAAATGATCAAGGTGGGTTGATTGCAGTACCGCCCCCGCATTGCGCGAAGAGGAGACGAGCGCCGTGCGGTAGTTTTGGGCTTTTATTTCTTCCAGAAACTCGCGAACACCGGGCAATACTTCGGCCGGCGTCATGTGGGCGACCAGTTCGACATACCAATTGTTTTTTACGTCTGCCCAGTGGAGTTTTTCGGCGTCGGGGAGATAGATATTGCCGTGGTCCAGAATCTTTTCCAGGCTCGCCATCCGGCCGATTCCCTGTAATCCGTGGTGCTGCGCTTCGGTAAACTCGATACCCAGACTGTCAGCCACCCGGCGCCAGGCCTGGTAGTGATATTTAAACGTATCGACCACGACGCCGTCGAGGTCGAAGATAAATCCTTGTTGTGTCGTGGATGTTTCGGGCATACAACCGTAAAATGAGCTGCAAAGGTAGGTCTATTTCAGGGTTTATAAGGTTGATGAGATTTATTATGGTGTACGAGATCTGCCATGTGAAGCCCTGTGACGAATGTGTCAACATGTTCTCCTGACGCATACAAAGCCGC
>JADZFP010000167.1 GCA_020849825.1 Saprospiraceae bacterium | reverse complement strand
TGGCCTACGATCCGCAAAACATGAACGACCCCACCCTGAGCGCCCAGATACAGGTCGTGCAGGCCGGTCAGTCGTGGATCATCACCGATCCCCGCCAGCAGGCCTGGCAGATCGTGCAGGATTCGGGCTTTCTCAACGTGTACAACCGACCGGTAGCGCCAACAGTGGAAGTACAAGCCCCCGGCGATCGCTGGCTGTTGAGAGACGCGACGCTGGGCCTGGCCTGGCTGCTGGAGGTTTCGAGCGGCCATCCGGATTTGGTCGAGGTGTTCGACTGCTTCACCTATTTCCCGCTGCGACAAGGCCCCAACAACGAGAACCTCAAATATCTCGATATGGCCGTCGAGTCGCAGGGCTACCTGTACGTGCTTTCCTTTATCAACGACGGCTACAATACAACCGACTATCTGCTGGATGTATATGCCCCCGACGGCACATTCCTGTTCCGTTCGCCCGATGCCAGCAAAGGCGGCACACAGCAGAACATTGTAGCCGGCCGGATTGCCGTCGACATCTGGCGCGATTTGTATGCCCTCAATTTCGAGACACTGAACGGCCCGAACGGCGCTCTCCAGCCCGGTATCGCGCACTGGATGCCCACTCCGCCGCTGTTCAGCTTCCCGCTGAGCGAACAGCCCAATTTCAACGCACAGAATATCAGCGCAGTAGCCAAGGATTTTGCCGATCACGGCATCACGCTGAGCAACAACGCATTTATCCTGGTCAACAATCCCGACGGCGCCTGGGAAGTAAAAGACGGCACCACCATCTACCACGTGTACCGAAGCGGCGGAGCGCTGCAGGTGTACAATGTGCCCGCATGACCGGCAACGACACGCCGTGAATCCTGAGGCCGTCTCACAAGTCGGGCCGGCCCAAAATCGTAGAAATATTATGTCACGCGAAGTCGCAAAGCGCGCAAAGAATTTGCTCCTTGGCGGCCTTTGCGGCTTTGCGTGAAACTTTATTCGCCAGGGCTCCTGGGTACTCAGACTTATGAGCCAACCTCGTTTGATTCAACTTCCAATTCATTTTTGAGTTCTTATATGCAAGCAATCACCATTGCCATCGGCAAAGCGGGTATCAGTTTTTTTGCCCAACAACTGCTCGCTTCCAAAATCACGCAGCTCCTCTCGAGCCTTGTGCCGCCGGACAAAACGCTGAACGTCCAGCAAATTGACATTCTTTACAGCACCGCCACCAATATCGTGGTCAACCTCACGCAGGGCAGCTTGTCCCAGTTTCAGCCTGCCCTCGCGGGAGCGCCAGTACAACAAACCGACGGCTCATTCCAGCTGACGATCAATGCCGGCAACTTCAACGCCGTGTACAACTGGAACGAGCAGTATGTGTACACCTATTGTTACAATGTAATGGGTACCATTATTTGCAACTCGCCCGAGAATAAAAACAATAACTACACCTATACCCAGGCTTTTAACCTGCTGTCGCTGCTTGTCAGCTTGCAATTCAGTTTCAATGCTTCCAATAATGCCTGGCAAATTCAGGTAACGGGCAGTCAGGCCAATGCAACGCCCGGGTCGCCCACGATCCCTAAAGACAGTGTTTTACAGAACCAGGACCCCTCGGATTGCGGTTTTTCTTCTCACGTAGACGACGCAACTGCGCAGGCCATTTCAGCCATCGATTTTGCTACGCCTATCAATAAGCTCATCGACGGATTGATAAAATCGATACCGGGCAGCGGCGACCTGGGTGATGGAATTGTGTATAATTTTTCGATAGGCGATTCCGGCCTGCTATTCCCCGGCAACGACGGCATTCAAATGGGGGTGACCGGCGGCGCCAGCTATCAGGGGACGGCATTCTCCGAACCCAATCCGCCCTCCCTGCCGCTGCCGGCCCCTTTGTCGGACTCCGATACGCATCACCTCAACATGTACGTATCCAACTATGAGGTGGATGCGCTCAACTGGGCCTACTCGCAGGCCGGCAAACTGAACCTTGTCCTGAATCCGCAGGACCTGCCCAATCCTGCCGCACTGAGTGTTTCAACTTACACCGCGCTGGAACCGACGCTGGCGCCTTACGCAGCATTTGTGATGCAGGCCCAGGTTACCCAACTTCAGGCGCCGGTCACCTCCTTTCAAACGGCCTATATCTTCGGGCCGAGCGCCATGGCTTTGCTGAAAACGCAATTGTCGACCCAGGTCTACGGCCTGATCCAGGGCTTGCCCAGCAATGCATTCCTGTCCCAAAGTGATCTGGACAACTTTTTAACAACAGCCACGGTACCCTCATCCGATTTCGCCAAGATCGAGGCGGCAGGCATTGTCACGGCAATGGTGCTCACACAATCCATGAATTTCAATCTGGTCATCCAGACCGAGCAACCAACGATGCCTTATATCAAAATCCAGGTGGATCGGATCGATGTGCTGACCGATCTGCAACTCGGGTTGAACGCCCACAACAACCAGACGATGCAATTCGGATTTGCCAGCGCTAAAAACTCGGCCACCTTCATAGAATCGTCCATACCAGGCTTCAACGGAATCCTTTTCAGCGAAGTAGTATGGCCTGCGACAGCTGAAACCAACTACGCCACTGCGCTGCAGGATATGGGCGCTACCGGCGTGCCGCTCCCGATCATGGCAGGTCTTTCCTTCGATTTTACGAATGCGCAATTGAGCGTTCAGGAGGGATATGTGAGCATTTTAGCCAATGTCCAATACAACAACGCCTGATTTTTATAAAAACAGTCTTCCCCTGTTATGCAAAAGATCGCCTTATCCATCTATCCTCCAGTTTCTAATTAAATCACACGATCCAGATGACTCGTTTCCATTTCGCCATTTCTCACATACCCGATGCCGATCAACTGATGGTCAATCTGCACGGGCGCATCTTCGATATTTACCCCCATACGCACGACAGCATGGAGGAAGCCCGGCGCCATCACCCTGTGCTCTCGCAAATGCCGGATGGCGCCTGCCAGGCGTACAGCCATTATGCCGACCTGCCGGAAGAGCACCTCGAAGGTGATGCGCCGCGCTGGTTGCGGGTCATGCGCCCCAAAAAAGCCGGCGCTCAGCTGGCACAGATGGTCCTGATGACGCAGGTTATTCCGCCCCGACGACTGTGGGCGTTTTACCACTCGCCCTTCTGGAAGGAACGCCATACACGACGTCATGGCCGCCACGCGAACGAGCCACTACTGGCCCGCGCCCGGCAACTGCCGGTGCACCACAACGGTCGCCTGCATGCACTGGGTATA
>JADZFP010000166.1 GCA_020849825.1 Saprospiraceae bacterium | reverse complement strand
GCAGCGTCGCCCATTTTTTCTGCTACCAGGACGGGCGCATGGTGATGTTCAGCCCGCTTCGGCTCGATACCGCCTACTTCGAGCCGCTGACGCTGGCCGTCAGGTGTTGGAGCATCGTACCCTACACCGGCCCCCAGGAGCACTACTCCGGCCACATGGTCATTCGGGCCGAGATGGCAGACCCCACCATCACCCGCGACGACTTCGATTTTACTTTCAAATTGCGGGTACTGCTGCCCTGAATACCCTCCCGGCTGACGTGAGGCCTCGTCTCGTGTCGCCCTACCCTACCGGGTGGGACTGAATTTTTTTACCTGAAACATCTCCAATCATGTCTAAACATCCTGTTCCCGACCTCCTCATGGTGGATGCTTTTTGCGGCGCGGGCGGTGTCACTACCGGCGCCAGGGCTTCCGGCATTTGCCGCGTCGTCGCGGGTATCAACCACGACCCAGTCGCCATCGCTTCCCATGCGGCCAACCATCCCGACACCCATCATTTCATCGAGGACATTCGCACGATGCCGCTTGATGAGTTGACGAGCGCCGTCGCGCGCTACCGCCGACTGTTTCCTTCGGCGAAATTGAGTTTCTGGGCTTCGCTCGAATGCACCCAATTCTCAAAAGCCAAAGGCGGCAAAGCCCGTAAAGCCGACAGCCGGATGCTCGCTTGGAGCCTGCCGCGCTACATCACCGTGCTCGATCCCGACTACATCCAAATCGAAAACGTGGAAGAATTTATGAGTTGGGGCGAACTTGACGCCGAGGGCAAACCTATTTCCAAACGCGAAGGCCGCGAATACATCCGTTGGGTAAAAGCCGTCTGCGCAATGGGCTACGTCCACGACTGGCGCATCCTCAACGCTGCCGATTTTGGGGCCTACACATCTCGCAGTCGCTTTTTTTGCGTTTTCCACAAACCCGACCTGTCCCACGCCTGGCCGCAGCCGACCCACGCCCGTCGCCCCCTGCGCGGCAATCTTTTCGCCGACGACCGCCTGCCCTGGAAGCCGGTAGCCGACGTGCTCGATTTTGGCAACCTCGGCACATCCATTTTTGGCCGCAAGCGCCCCATTGCCGACAAAACCATCCTGCGCATCCTGAAAGGGCTGCAAAAATACCTGCCGCCCGCACATATGGAACAACGGCCCAACGTCGGGCTACTGATGACCTACAATTCGCCTGGCTATTGCCTGCCCCTCAGCGTACCGGCGGGCGCCGTCACCACCAAAGGCCACAAAGCCATCGTGACCCCGCTTTTGCAAACCTATTACAGCAACGGTCACACCACCCCGGTCGGCGAACCCGCCCGCACCGTCACCACCCGTGACCGCATCGGCCTGGTCTCTCCCGTTCAATGGCTCGACCGTCAGTTTTCCAACGGCTACGCTTCCCCGCTGCACCAGCCCGCAGGCAGCCTGCTGACCACCCCCAAAATGAACCTGTGCAGCGCCTTCCTTGTCAACCCACAGTTTCAAAGTGCCGGAAGCCCGGTCACCCGACCCGCGCCGACCGTCATCGCCTCCCAACGCTCCTACCCGCTTTCCGTCGCGTTCGCCTGGCGCGGCCAGGAAAAATGGGCCGTGCAGGACGACGACAGCGAAGCCATGCGCGACCTCAAACAATTCATGCGCGACCACCAGGTGGCCGATATTTTCCTGCGGATGCTCGACGTGGACGAACTAAAAGCCATCCAGGGCTTCCCGCCCGGTTACATTTTGAAAGGCACGAAGGAGCACCAGAAAAAATTCATCGGCAATGCCGTGGTTCCGGAAGTCGTAGCGGCATGGCTTCGCGCCATCAACCATGCCCTGCGCACCGCTCCGCCGGTCATTTTGTAGCCGTTATAAGGATGTTTTCGGGAGCAATCATCCATCGTTTACTCATACAAAATTTCCTCAACAAGATTGTTAAAAACTCAAAAAAACTACTCCTATGAAAAGTTGGTTGACCTTCCTGTTGCTCTTGATTAGTTTCAACGGCCCCTCCCCCACCCCGCCCGACGAATCCTGCCAATCCTGTCCGTCAGCAGCCGATACGCTCGATTCCACCGGGCTTCGCGGCCAGGCCGTTGGTATCGTGGACGGCGATACCTTCGACCTGCTCCCGCTTGCCCCGGCGCCGGCCGAACCCATCCGCATTCGGCTCGAAGGCATAGACACCCCGGAAAAAAGCCAGCCCTACGGCAAAGCCGCCAAACAGTACCTCGGCAAATTGATTTTAGGAAAAGCCATCCGTGCCGACGGTGCGAAAAAAGACCGCAATGGGCGTCGCATCTGCACCGTGTTTGTAGCCGATACCCTCGATGTCAACAGGGCGATGGTCGCGGCGGGCTACGCCTGGCATTTTAAGAAATATTCCGACGACCCGGCGCTCGACAGCCTCGAACGAAGCGCCCGCGCCGTCCGTGCCGGGTTGTGGGCGGCCACCGAGCCGCCGATCGCGCCCTGGGACTGGCGGAAAGGGAAAAGATACAACAGGAACTAAACCCGGCAGGATTCACTATTGACTACCCCAGTACTCATATCTCGATTTTGTTACCATACCGGCGACTGCCGCATTTGAGTTGATTTGAAACACCGTCTTTTGGTGCGCATCCAGTTCCGATTTTTCCTGCTCAAATCGTTCCAGCATTGCTTTATTGTCGGGGTGATCCGTGGGCGCGAGCACGAACGGCAACCCGCTGTCCGCATCCATTCCGCTGATTTTTCCGTCCTCCATCTGCAAATCCTTGACCCTGTACGCCAACGGCGGCGGATAGCGCCCCTCTGCCACTTCGCCCTTTAAATCAGCGGGCACAGCATAAAAAACACACAAAGCTCGCCACGCTCTTTCCACAAAATAGGTCTCCACAAACTCGCTCCGGTAAACGATGTACCGATGCCGGGCGTATTCGAGCACAAACAGACCTTCCTCAAAAGACTGACAGATACTGCGCACACGCTCCAACTCGGCCTTGGCATCTTCAAAATATCGTTCCGGCAAAAACAGCGCGTTCAGCATGATGACGCACTGCCGGATATGGCCCAAGGCAACAGAACCGAAAAGGCTTGGCTCGCTCGGATGCATCAGGTAATTCCGCACATCTTTAAGCCAGATTAGTGTGCTCTTTGTCGGCTTTGCCGCCTCTCTTGCGGCCAATTCGTTTATCAGGGTATTCAACACCTTCTTCCGGGCTTTCCCTTTGTTATCGAGGATTTCGAGAGCGATGCCCAACGCTTTGCACCGCATTTTCACCGCCATTTCCAGCACTCGCAGCAATTTCACCAACGCCTCGTCCATTGCCGGGTAGTGGTAGTAAGCATGGGCCATGATGTGTTCGACAATCGCGTAGCCTTCCACTACTTCCGGCGGTACGTCTTTGTGAAAACGTCCTTTGACCACGAATTTTTCGGCGTAACTTTCAAAATCCGTCACGCCCGAGAAGATTGTCCAGGTGTTGTCGGGGGTGTGGTAATCCATGAGAAAAGGCTGTTTCATTGGTGAAGCCATTTTGGGTTGAAAATGTCAATCAGCCCGGTTTAAGCGTCTCGCGGGCTATATCGCGCATTGCCGTGACGCGCTGCCGGATCGCGTCATTGATTTTGCCGGAAAGAATTTCAGCACACAATGTATCGGCCGGGTAATCATCCCATTTTTTGTAACAAGCCCACCAAAGTTCGGACTGTGCGCCATTGAACTCCTTGCGAAAACGCTCTTTCAACGCGGTCAAATCCCGCCCGCTTTGCAAAGGGCGGCGTTCATTCAAGGGGTCTTTGGGGTACGAAAATCCGAAAAAAAGCCCTCTGGGAAAGGTGTCGAACTGAAACGTGATCTGAATACCGGCTTCCTCAAAAATTTTGTCGCCTCCGAAAGCAAATCCCTGCCACCGTTTCCCGCTTTCTAAGTAAGTGAATACCCACAGGCCGAGATCGTCCGCGATTTTCTTCAACTCAGGCTTCCACGTCTCGATGAGCCTGTCGTAAACCGGCTTCGTCAGCGATTGCAATTCGACAAATGATTTGAGGTGATCGGGGCTGCTGAAAATTTTGTTGAGGATATCGGTTTGCATTTTGCCGTCAAAATTTTGGTTGGTCAGTTGTTTGATAAGTTCGATGTACTGGGCAATAGTTTCCCGTACGTTGGGCAGGCGCGCCGCCTTTTCTCGGCAGGCTTCCAGCCAGTTCAGCATATCGCTCTCGTAGGAAATGCAGGTAAATTGCTCTTCGGTAAGGCGACCGTTGCCCGTGCTTCCCCCGCCCGGTTTTGAACCAAACAACGTGAGGTAATAAAGCCTGGCATCCCGGTCGAAGCGGTGGTAACGCAGCAACTGGTTGGGCTGGTCGCCCGCGAAAATCTTGTTCTCAATCAGGATGCGCCTGCCCCTGCTTTCAATCACCAAATCAATGCGCCCGCCGTCCTCGTCGCTCACCCTGCCGATGTAGAATTCAGCCGTCACCTTTGCCACTGATGCATCAAAATCATCAATCTTGAATTGGGCCAAAAACAGGTCCAGAAAAACAGGCCCTATGCCGTGACTGCCCGCCGGGCTGAGCAACTCAGCTAAAAAAAGGGAGTGCGTTCGCACCTCGTCGCTCTCCAAACCGAGTACCCGGAATATGTTGAACCGCTCGCCGGGTTGCCGGCCTACCAGTTCATAGGCCTTGCGCAAGGTGCTTGTTTCGTGTAAAAGAAAATCAATAGATGGGTCTGGCATAGTTGAATTTGGGTGTTAAACGAGAGTACGTTGCAAAGGACAACATGAATTTTCCGGCTCAAATTACTCCTTCAAATATTTTGCCCATTCCACCCATGGCCGGCACACTGTTGTAAGCCGGGAAAATATTACCACTACCCTACTCCTCTTGAAACGCCAAAATAGCCAAGAAAACAGCAAAAAATTGAGTCCTTTGCCCCGCAAATTTTGTATTTTTAATCCCTTCAATTTTGAGGGGATTAAAACATTTGCCGCACCTGACAACATCTATATGCCATGAAAAAAGAGCAAATCTCGGTTCAAGGAGTTGATATCACCGTTTTAGAAGGGGATTTCATGAGTCTCACTGATCTCGCCCGCCGTTTCGACCAGGAAGAGCCCAAAGAACTCATCAACAACTGGATGCGCCTCAAAGACACGGTCGAATTGCTCGGCGTTTGGGAGTATTTGCACAACCCAAATTTTAAAGGTGTCGAATTCGACGCCTTTAAAAGCGCAGCAGGATCGAACCGGTTTCGACTTTCGCCCACCAAATGGGTAGAAACTACTGGCGCTATTGGTTTCATCGCAAAAAAAGGCCGGTATGCAGGCGGCATTTTTGCCCACAAAGACCTTGCTTTTGCTTTTTGTTCTTGGCTCAATCCGGTATTCCACCTCTACGTCATCAAAGAATTCCAGCGTCTCAAATCCCTCGAAAACCCCGAATGGGACTTGCGCCG
>JADZFP010000165.1 GCA_020849825.1 Saprospiraceae bacterium | reverse complement strand
TTCGATTACAATTTCGCCTTTGGCAGCTTGCCGCAAGCGCTCGACCTGTCGGTGTACAACCAGGTCCGTTTCCAGCTCTGGGCGCCGCAGCCCACACAGGTGCTTTTCAAGATTGAAGGCGCCGGTGAGGCCAAGGAAAAGGTGATTAACGTCGCTGTAGCCAACAAATGGCAGGAGTACAACATCGATTTCTCCGATGCCGCCGGTTTTACGACGATCACCAAGATCCTGATCGTTTTCTCGCCGGGTGTTGTTGGCAGTTCGGACACGTATTACATCGACAACATTTATGCCGTGCCCAACCTTTGCGGCGGCTCGACGCCCGATCCGGAAGTCGTGGACGACTACGATTGCAACCGCAATGCCATTTACAGCATCGGCTGGGACAGCCTGCATGTGGTGAACAACCCGAACATTTCCGGCGATAATTCATCCAAAAAAGTAGGTCAGTGGAACCGCCCTGCCGGTCCCGGCACGGAATACGCCGCCCTGGTGATCGATTATGAAAACCCGCTTGATTTGAGCGAGCGCAACCAGTTCAGCGTACAGGTTTGGGCGCCCAAAACAGGTACCATGCTCCTGAAAATCGAAGGCCCTAACGGCAACAAGGAGCAGGCCTTTCCGATCACGCAGACCCAATCGTGGGTGACCTACACCGCCGATTTCAGCAGCCAGGTCGGTCTTGGTCACAACAAACTGGTGCTTTTCTTCGGCGCTGGCGCCAACGGCGAAGCAGGAGACGTGTATTACGTCGACAACATCCGTCTGTTTGCCCCCACCGAGCAAGCCCCGATTGAAGACTTCCAGGGCTCGGCCACCAACCTCGGCTGGCTGCCGCTCGACTTCGTGACGGCCCTGCACGGCAACTTCACTGGCCCGACCAACAACCCGGCCCCGGGCGGTGTCAACACTTCGACCCAGACGGGTTGCTATTCCAAAGGCAGCTCGCCGAACTCGACCCTGCAGGTGCTCTCGATCAACAATTTTGACCTGACGACTTACCCGCAGTTCAACCTCGACGTACTCAGCCCCGCCACAGCGGAAGTAGACGACATCGTGGTGATGCAACTGGTGTCGCCGATCTCGGGCAATGAAGCCATCCAGGCCAAAATCAAGACACCGGGCGAGTGGGAGACCCTGAAATTCGACTTCTCGGCATTCAGCTCGGTGACCGACTTCAACGAAATCCGCATTCTTTTTGACCCCAACAACGTCAGCCCCGGCGAGTCGTGGTGCGTCGACAACCTGCGCCAGAGCAAAACCACTACGGATCCCTGTGCCGACGCCGTACCGAACCCGAACATCATCGACGACTTCGAGTGCCAGCGCAACTACAACCAGATTTTCTACGGCGCCGCCGACGTATCCGTGATCAACAACCCGCACCTCAACAGCGACAACGGCTCCACCAAAGTGGGCCAGTACGACGACCCGGATGGCGAACCCTATGCCGGCATCGGCTTTGAGTTTGCGCAACCCATCGATCTCAGCACCTACAACCAGTTGTCGCTCAAAGTATGGTCGGCTACCGCCAACGTACCCTTCCTCTTCAAACTCGAAGGCAACGGCCCGGGCGTGGAGATTTTCGACACCCTGACGGAAGCCAACAAGTGGTTTACCTTCAACATCGACTTCAGTGCCGCCAACCCGACCCTGCACAACAAACTGGTGATCTTCTTCAACGTTGCCAACGATCAGGGCGGCGTCTACTTCGTCGACGACGTAAAATGGGGCCGCAAAGGCTACACCGGTTGCATTCTCGATTTCGAGTCGCCGGCCACCACCATCACATCGTTCAACTATTTCGATCAGGGCTCCTACAACCAGCCTTTCGAAGTGGTCGACAACCCCAACCCGAGCGGCATCAACACCTCGGCCAAAGTGGGTAAATTCGTAAAACCATCCGATGGCGGACAGTTCACCGGTTTCTACACCGACCTCGACGCACCGGTTGATTTCGAGGGCCTGAAACAAATGCGCGCCAAAATCCTGATGGACCACCTCGGCGTGTTCGTACTCAAAGTGGAACAAGACAAATCGGGCAACAACTTCGGCTGGACGGAAATCCCGTTCAACAACACCAGCGTCAACCAATGGGAAGAAACCGTGCACGATTTCTCCTCGGCTCCCGACGGCGCCAAGTACTACCGCTTTACCATCTTCTTCGACTGGCTGACGCCTGGCAACGGCGTTTCCAACGTGTTCTCGTATTTCGACGACATCGTGATCGGCGCGGGCGAATGCGGCGCTTCCTCGGTATGGCAGCCGCTGCCGGTAGAGGCCATGAAAATCTCGCCCAACCCGGTCAGCGACCTGCTTTACGTCGAAAATTTCCAGGACGTGTCCCGCCTCGAAATCTTCAACGCCTACGGCCAGCGTGTACAAACGGTCAACACCAACCTCGACCTCCGCGTCGAAGTGAATGTGGCTGACATGCCCACGGGTGTGTACGTCATCGCCGGTTACAACTCGAAAGGTGTGCTGTTGAGCAATGCCAAATTTGTGAAACAGTAATCTTCACCGACGGAAGGCTGCCGCACCGGTAAAACCTTCCGAACCCAGTCACCACGCAAAGGCGCTTGGCGCGCAAAGACCGGAATGTCCTGGTGCGCCTTGCGCTTTTGCGTGAATTAATATCCCGACGCTTTCCAATCAGCAGGCTTATGCTGACGGCGCAAAACACTCCCTCCATGTCAAAATATTTCCTCATCCTTTTCCTGCTGATCTTTCCTTCCTGGGCAGGCCAAAGCCAACAGCGCAACCCGGCTGTTTTGCAGAAAGATCAATTGGTCGCCCCTTTTTCACTGGATGAATTACAACGTCGCAACTTCCTCTATTTCTGGGAATTGGCCGACAAGGAAAACTGGCAAATCCCCGACCGCTACCCCACCCTGACCTTTTCCAGCATCGCCGCGACCGGCTTCGGACTCACCAGCTATCTGGTCGGCGCCGAACGCGGCTGGATCACTCGCGAACAAGCCGCCGAACGGGTGCTCAAAACCCTGATCGTACTCAAAAACCTGCCCCAGGGCCCCGAATCCAGCGGCGTTTCGGGTTATCGCGGCTTTTTTTACCACTTTCTCGACCTCAAAACCGCACACCGATTCCAAACCGTAGAACTTTCCTCCATCGATACCGGACTGCTCATGGCCGGTATCCTTTCCTGCATGTCGTACTTCGACGGCGATAATGCAACCGAAAAGGCCATCCGCGAAACTGCCGATTACTTATACCGCCGCGTCGAATGGGACTGGATGCTCAATGAGGAACAGCGCATGAGCATGGGCTGGTTTCCCGAACGTGGTTTCATCTCCGCCGACTGGCGCGGCTACAACGAAGCCATGGTGCTGGTGCTCATGGCAATGGGCTCGCCCACACATCCCCTCGGGCCTGAGGCCTGGGAACAATGGTGCAAACCGTATTTCTGGAATGAATACAAAGGCCAGTCGATGGTCAATTTCGGCCCCTTGTTCGGGCATCAATACAGCCATTGCTGGATCGATTTTCGCGGCATCCGCGACCGCTACATGCGCGAAAAAGGCATCGATTATTTTGAAAACAGCCGTCGCGCTACGCTCGCCAACCGGCAGTATTGCATCGACAACCCGAAGGGCTGGGCCGGTTACGGGCCCAATATCTGGGGACTTACCGCTTGCGACGGCCCGCAGGATGTGCGCAAAGGCGCCGTAAAACACGATATGTTCAACGGCCGGGAAGTCTGGTTCGAGGGCTACTCCGCCCGCGGCGCAGCGGTCGATTACGACGGCCGCGACGACGGCACTATTGCCCCCACGGCGGCCGGCGGATCGGTGCCTTTCGCCCCCGAAGTTTGCATCCCGGCGCTGGAAACCATGTGGACGGAATACGGCGCGCAACTGCTGGGACCGTATGGCTTCAAGGATGCATTCAACCCCAGTTTCACCTTCGCACCGGGGTGTGAAAACGGCTGGTTTGACGTCGATTACCTCGGTATCGATCAGGGCCCGATCGTGATTATGATCGAAAATTACCGTACCGGACTGATCTGGAACCTGATGAAGAAAAACCCCTACATCATTGCCGGCTTGCGGCGCGCCGGATTTACCGGAGGCTGGCTGGATGCTGTCAAAACCCGGCCGCCTGCGCCCCTGGCAGCCCAACCCGCCAACCCCGAAGTACCACTCGAACCCGCCGGCTTTTTCAAAAGAGAAGTGTATACCAGCCCTGGCGGCCGACAATTGCCCTATCAACTCATGGAACCCAGGGGGTATAAACCCAGGGCAGGCAAACGCTACCCGCTGGTTGTATTCCTGCACGGCTCCGGCGAGCGCGGCTCCGACAATGCATCGCACATGCGCAACGGCGTCTACGCTTTTTGTGAAAAGGAAAATCGTGAAAAACACCCTTGTTTCCTGATCGCCCCGCAATGCCCGTCTGACAGCCGCTGGAGCGGCGCCAATATCGAACGATACGGAATCTTTAACACTGATCCGACCGAGGCCGGAAAACTGGCGCTCGAACTGATCGAAAAAACCATCCGGGAAAATCCGGACATCGACCCCGACCGGGTTTATATCACCGGGCTAAGCATGGGCGGTTCCGGCAGTTTCGACCTGATGATGCGCCGCCCGGAATTGTTTGCAGCAGGCCTCCCGATTTGCAGCAGGAGCGATCCCCGGTTTGTCGATCGTATCAAAAACATCCCCGTCTGGCTGTGGCACGGCCGCCTCGATGAAACCACACCGGTTTCTTACAGCCGCAATATGGTCGATGCGCTGCAAAAAGCCGGCGGCAACGTGAAATACACCGAACTAAGCACTTACAACCACGATATCTGGTTTGTCGCTTATTACAATCCGGCGGTGATGGACTGGTTGTTTGCCCAGCGGAAAAAGTAAGCAGCGGCACAACAATCATTTACTTACTTAATTGATTTTCAAATTAATAACATGAAAAAAACACATATTCTGTTGGTCCTTTTTGCCGTCGTTTCTATGGCTGGCATCATGGGCTTTGTTCTAAACAAAGACGCAACTGCCAACGGGACGACCTTCGATCCACGCGTTGAAAAATTGCTCGCACAAATGACCCTCGAAGAAAAGATCGGTCAAATGACGCTTTTTACCACCGATTGGGGAAGCACTGGACCGACGATCCGCGAAGGGTACAAAAACGATATCAGGAAAGGGAATTGCGGCGCGTTGTTCAACAGCCATACCGCGGCATTTACCCGCGAATTACAACGTATTGCCGTTGAAGAAACCCGTCTGCACATCCCTCTTATTTTTGGCTACGACGTCATTCACGGCTACAAAACCATCTTCCCGATACCGCTCGGAGAGGCCGCCAGCTGGGACCTGGAAGCGATAGAAAAATCGGCCCGCGTGGCCGGCGCCGAAGCATCGGCAGCCGGGTTACACTGGACCTTCGCCCCGATGGTCGATGTCTCCCGCGATCCGCGCTGGGGACGCGTGATGGAAGGCGCCGGCGAGGATACCTGGCTGGGTTGCCGCATCGCGGAAGCCCGTGTACGGGGTTTCCAGGGAAAAGGAATTGGTCAGACCGACGCGGTAATGGCCTGTGTGAAACACTACGCCGGTTACGGCGCAGGCACGGCCGGCCGCGATTACAACACGGTCGACATGAGTGAACGCTTCTTCCGCGAATACTACCTGCCGCCCTACGAAGCCGCCGTCAAAGCCGGCGCCGCCACGGTAATGACCTCTTTCAACGACTACGACGGCGTGCCCGCCACTGGCAACAAATACCTGCTCACCGACATCCTCCGCAACGAATGGGGCTTCAAAGGTTTTGTAGTGACCGATTACACGTCGATCAATGAAATGGTTCTTCACGGCGTGGTTGCCAATGAAAAAGAAGCGGGCGAACTGGCCGTAAACGCCGGGGTGGACATGGACATGCAAAGTGCTGCCTACCAGCGTTTTTTGGCGCAATCGGTAAAAGAAGGCAAAGTACCCTTGCAGGTGATCGACGATGCCGTCCGGCGTATTCTGCAAGCCAAATTTGATCTGGGACTTTTCGACGATCCGTACAAATTCTGCAATACCGACCGGGAGAAAAAAACGATCCTCTCTGCCGAACACCGCGCTGCCGCCCGCGACGTATCGCGTAAAAGCATTGTATTGCTGAAAAACGAGCGAAACGTACTGCCCCTCAACCGCAACCAGAAAATCGCATTGATCGGACCGCTGGCTGATAATAAAACCGAACTCATCGGCAACTGGTGCGCCGCCGGCAACTTCAACGACTGCGTCAGCCTGCGCGAAGGACTTCGAACGGCCGGTATTCAAGCCACCTACGCCAAAGGTTGCGAACTGGACGGTCACGACAAATCCGGCTTTGCCGAAGCCGTCCGGGTGGCCAAATCTGCCGATGTCATCGTGGTGGCAATAGGTGAAAAAGCGCAAATGAGCGGCGAGGCGGCTTCCCGAACCGAGCTCAATTTGCCCGGCGTGCAGGAAGAACTGGTGCAGGAACTCGTCGGCACAGGCAAGCCAGTAGTGGTCGTGCTGATGAATGGCCGGCCCTTGGTATTTACACAAATTGCAGGCAGCGCCTCGGCTATTCTGGAGGCCTGGTGGTTGGGCACCGAAACCGGCAATGCCCTGACCGACGTTTTACTGGGCGAATACAACCCTTCGGGCAAGTTGCCCATGTCGTTCCCCCGCTCCGTCGGACAGGTACCTGTTTTTTATAATGAAAAAAGCACCGGAAGGCCCTACGATCCGAATTCCAAGTTGACCACCCAGTATATCGATTCACCTAACTCGCCGCAGTATCCTTTCGGCTTCGGACTGAGTTATACGACCTTCGAATACGATGAGCCCAAAGTGAACAGAACAACCTTTAAAAAAGGTCAAACCCTGCAGGTATTGGTGAATGTAAAAAACACCGGCTCGCGCGACGGCGAGGAAGTCGTGCAACTCTACGTCCGAGACCTGGTGGGCTCCGTCACCCGGCCGGTGAAAGAACTGAAAGGTTTCCAGAAAGTGATGATCCCGGCAGGACAGTC
>JADZFP010000164.1 GCA_020849825.1 Saprospiraceae bacterium | reverse complement strand
TTTTTTAGACAGGATTCACAAGATGAACAGGATTTAAAAAAAACGCTCCCCCGGCGTAGCCGGCCCCATCATGTTCATCCTGTTGATCCTGTCCAATAAAAAAATATACCCGCGCAGCGGGTCAAAAAAATCCGCGTCAATCCGCCCAAATCCGTGTCATCCGCGTTGCCATCCTGCCGGCAAATCAGCCGCCAAGTTTTTGTTGAATGGCTTCGAGGAAGTCTTGCGCGGCTGTCAGGGCATAGGTTGCGTCTCCTTTGTTGATTCGAGCGTCAATTTCGTAGTCTCCCGCTTGTCTCAGATCAAAAATATACCGGAAGTTATCGGCGTGAATCCGGTCGATCAAACCTGTTTTAATAAAGTGCTGATGAAACTTGTTCTGCAAGCCTTGATGCGTTTTGACAAATTGGCCGTGCTCAATTAACAGCGCTCTTGCCGCGCAAAAAGTACAGTAATAAGAGCGGTTAACGCATCCCAGATAATGATCATAATCATACAGTTGCCTGGCTTCTTCAAGGCACTCTTTGGCACGTTCGAGCAATTTTTCGGTTTCTTCTTTCATAATTCGATACCCTCTCGTCGTACATTTTGGTAAAATGTATAATCCGAATGCAGGTATTGAAAAACCGAAGTAGGGAGCGTGGAAATACTGGTATTAAACTCCTGTTCCAGATCATACATAGCACTGTTCATATGTCGCAACTCTGCCCCGGTTTTCACCTCCTCGTCGTTCAGCACCACCAGAAAATCGTAGTCTGAGTCTTCGCGTTGGTCGCCGCGCGCCCGCGAGCCGTACAGGATCAGTTTGGCCAGCCGCAGCCCGTACAATTGCTGTACAGCAGCCTTTACGGCGGCGATCACTTCGCTTTCACCGATGTTTGCCGGTGCCGGCGTGTTGTTGGCGCGGGTGTTCATGGAACAAATATAGGGATTTTTGCCCCTCATCCTGTTTATCCTGTTCATCCTGTCCAACAAAAAATACCCGCGCAGCGGGTCGATTTTTGGGGGGGATGGCAACGCGGATTTGGGCGTGCCGGGCAGGATGGGAACGCGGATGACACGGATTTTTGCGGATGGACGCGGATTTTTCAGGGGATGATGGCAACGCGGATGACACGGATTTTGGCGGATGGACACGGATATTTTTTAGACAGGATTCACAAGATGAACAGGATTTAAAAAAAAACGCTCCCCCGGCGCAGCTGGCCCCCATCATGTTTATCTTTTTGATCCTGTCCAAAAAAAATATACCCGCGCAGCGGGTCAAAAAATCCGTGTCCATCCGCCAAAATCCGCGTCCTCCGCGCTCCAATCCCCCCCCGCAAAGCCGCGATTTTTAAACCTTTCCCCCTGTCCCGCCATTTAGCATTCATCATCTATCATTCATCATTTATCATTCCCGTGAACCGTCTCCGACACGAAACCTCCCCCTACCTCCTTCAGCACGCCGGCAACCCGGTCGACTGGTACGCCTGGAAGCCCGAAGCCCTGGCCCGCGCGCGGGCCGAGAACAAACCCATTCTGGTCAGCATCGGGTATTCCACCTGTCACTGGTGCCACGTGATGGAGCACGAATCGTTTGAAAACGAAGACATTGCGGCGTTCATGAACGACAACTTCGTCTGCATCAAGGTCGACCGCGAGGAGCGGCCCGACGTGGATGCGATCTATATGGAAGCCTGTCAGATCCTCAACGGCAGCGGCGGCTGGCCGCTCAATTGTTTCCTCACGCCCGACGGCCGACCCTTCTACGCGGGCACCTACTTCCCGCCCCGGCCGGCGCACAACCGACCCTCCTGGCTGCAGGTGCTGCAGCACATGTCGCGCGTGTGGGAGAGCGAGCGCGAAAAAGTGTACGAACAGGCCGAGCGCCTCACCGCCCGCATCCGCGGCAACGACGAGGTGTTCGTGCAGGACATGGGTCCCGAAAGCGCCGGCGAAGCGCCGTTCCCGGCCGACTTGCCCGATACGATTTTCGCCCGCATGCGCGACAGTTTCGACCGCGCCGAGGGCGGTTTTGGCGGGGCGCCCAAATTCCCGTCCACCATGGCGATCCAGTATTTGCTGAATTACCACTGGTTTACGCGTCAGCCCGAGGCGCTGGAGCACGCCCTGCTCTCGCTCGACAAAATGATTCAGGGCGGTATTTACGACCAGATCGGGGGCGGTTTTGCGCGGTATTCGACCGATCGGGAGTGGCTGGCGCCGCATTTTGAAAAAATGCTGTACGACAACGCTCTGCTCGTCGGGGTGCTCGCCGAGGCGTATAAACTGACGAAAAAAGACCTGTACCGCGAAACCATCGAAGAAACGCTCGAATACATCCGCCGTGATATGACCCACCCCGAAGGCGGGTTTTATTCGGCCGAAGACGCCGATTCGGAAGGGGAGGAGGGCAAGTTTTATGTGTGGGGCAAGGCGGAGATCGATCAATTGCTCGGCGAAGACGCGGCCTTGTTCTGCGATTTTTACGACATCAGCGAGGGCGGCAACTGGGAGCACGTCAATATCCTGCGCCGCCTGCGTTCTTATGAAGCATACGCCAGCGCCAACGATCTGGACCTCGCGGATTTGAAACAGCGGCTGCGCGCCGGCCGCGAACGGCTCTTTGCCCGCCGCGCGGAGCGGGTTCGCCCCGGCCTCGACGACAAGATCCTGCTCGGCTGGAATGCGCTCATGGCCTCGGCTTACGCGGCGGCATTTGCCGCTTTGGGGCGGGAGGAATACCGGCAGGCGGCCCTGCGCAACCTCGATTTTTGCCTCGAAAAATTCGCCCAACCCGGCGGTGAAGCACTGTTTCACACCTGGAAAAACGCCCAAGCCCAGTACGACGCTTTCCTCGACGACTACGCCTTTTTCATTGCCGCCCTCCTCGACGGCTACCAAATCAGCTTCGATACGCGCTATTTGCAACAGGCCGGAAAATATGCAAGCTATGTTTTGAGTTATTTCAGCGATACAGCTTCGCCGATGCTGTTTTTTACGGCCGAGCAGCAGACCGACATCGTGTTGCGCAAAAAAGACCTGTACGACAGTGCCACGCCCTCGGGCAACAGCACCATGGCGCACAACCTGCAACGCCTCGGTATTCTGCTCGACCGCCGCGAATGGCGCGAAAAGGCCCGACAAATGCTGCTGGCCATCCGCGAAACACTGGCCCGCTACCCGCTTTCGTTCGAACGCTGGGCGGGCGCCGCGCTCAACGAAGTGCATCCGTACCACGAAGTAGCGGTGGTGGGCGGCAATGCCTTCGAAAAAACGGCGCAGTTGCAGGCGGCTTTTGTGCCCAACAAAGTCGTGGCAGCCTCGGTGCGCGAAGACGTATCTATACCCTTGCTGAGCGGCAAAACCGGGGAGGATGACGCACTGATTTACATTTGCCGCGATTTTGCCTGTCAACGACCGATTCGCACTTTTGAAGAATATTTAGCTGCTACGCGTCCGGAATAGACCTATTTTCACCCATATTTTAAGCGCTGCGCGCATGAAAAAACTGTTTACACCTATATTAATAATAGTGGCGGCGGTCACGGGGCTGCTGGCCCAGCAGGCGCCCCAGTACAGCATGTACGCGCTGAATCCCTATGCGTTCAACCCGGCCTGCGCCGGCACCGACAATTCGCTGGTGGCCACCGGGGTATACCGCAAGCAGTGGAGCGATCTGCAGGGGGCGCCCGAAACCCAGCATTTCAACGTGCATTTGCCGCTCTACGTCATCCGCAGCGGCATCGGGATGCGGGTAGAAAACGACGTGATCGGGGCGCACCGGGTGACGCAAGTGGTGGGCAGTTATAATTACCAGATGGAGTTGGGCAGCAATACCCTGCTCTCTTTCGGCGTGAGCGGAGGTTACCTGCTATACGTACTCGACGGGGCCAAATTGCGCGCCCCGGAAGGCACGTATGCCGAGCCCGGCGGGACGTTTTCGCACAACGACCAGTTTTTGCCGGAGGGCAATGTGCAGGTCGGAACTGCTGTTGGAGAGGCCGGGGTGTATTTGCAAAGCGGGCGTTTGGAAGCCGGTGCAGCAGTACAGCCCGTATTTGCACCAGTGTTAAAATCCGGCGCAGATGGAAATTTTTCTTTAAAACCAGAACGACATTATATCTTCACCGCCGCTTACCGCGTGGGGTGGGGCGAAAACCTGGAAATGTACCCCTCTCTGCTGGCGAAAACAGACAGCAGAGAGACACAGGTCGAATTATCGACTTATTTCCGGTGGCGGGAAAATATTTTCGCCGGCGCTTCCTACCGGGGTTTTGGGGCGGCCTCCCGCGATGCCGCGGTACTGATGGCAGGCCTCAAGATCAATGAAAAAACAACCCTGGGGTACGCATTTGACCTCCCTTTGTCACCACTGAAAGCCGCCAATCGCGGCAGCCATGAATTGCTGCTGCGTTACAACCTGGGCAAACCTATCGGAGCGGGCAAACTGCCGCCGGTGATTTACAATCCCCGTTTTTTCTGAACAGCCGGATTCGGCATTGTTTTTGAAAGCAGCGGCAACTTTGAAGAAATAACGGATGCTTGTTAAAAAAAAGCCTCTTTGATACAATCGAATCCGAAAAAGGCGTTAGTCTCGTGCTTTGCACAGCCGACCCAACCCGAAACGGCCAATTTTATTTTGAAAACTTTTTCGCTACGAAATTAATCCTCTATCTTTACGACCACTTTTTCCAAACCGAACA